>NZ_AENN01000004.1:0-17632 GCF_000183205.1 Eremococcus coleocola ACS-139-V-Col8
TCACTGTGAGAATCTTTTTAGTTAAGCTATTTTTTATAAATTTTCTAAGATAAGTTGACTCACATCTGCTAGATTATCCTGAATCAGAGAATGGCCGGCTTGGTCAAAGCTAATTAACTGGGCTTGGTCACCGAAAAATTTCTTATTTAAGAGAGCTTGGTCATACGGAATAATCTTATCTAACTTACCGTGTAAGATATAAATAGGGTGGTCAACACCGCTGATATGGCCACTACCTGGAGCAATAGCGGTCGCCTCTTGGGTCATATTATAGTGAACCAAAGCGTAATCCAAATCAACTAAGTTTACCTGTTGCATGGTAGCCTCTAAATGGCGGGCATAGGTTTCCGGATCAGGCTGCTTATTTTGATAAATAGTCCGGGTCCAAATTTTTTCTAATAGGGGAAAATTCTTCGTCTGGTTAATATCTAAATAGGACTGGACTTGATACTGGTCTTGAGCAATTTCTTCTTTGCTTAGTAAGGGCTGACCAAAAATAGGGCGCTTATCTTCACCTTTTTGATACATTGGATAACCTTGTATCCCAACCGTTCCTAATAGATAGATTTGTTTCACTTGATTTGGAAGCAGGTAAGCTAATTCTAAGGCAACTAAGCCTCCCGCTGACCAGGCAGCAATATCAAACTTTTCTAAGGACAAGGCCGCAACAATCTTAGCCAAATCTTGGGCAAATTCTTCAATCGAATCATGCTCATAAACATAGTCTGAATGACCAAAGCCAGGTAGGTCTGGCGCATAAACATTAGCATGGCCTTCCAAGCTTTCAATCAAAGCTTCCATATGAACGGAAGAAGACATATTCCCATGGATTAATAAGACTTGAGGGCGGCCGGCTTGAATATCACCCTGCCGGTAGGAAATTTTACCTAAGGATTCTACGACGATTTCTTTTTCTTGATACACTTTCATATGTCATCTCCTTTTTATTCATCATTTTAGCTAAAGAATAGCACATTCCTATTTGTTGGTAAACAAAAAAGAAAACGCTTTATTTGTGAATAAATAGATAGGTTTGACCTAATTCTTGAAAAGCTTTGCATATAAAAAGAGTCTGGCGAAAGCGCCAGACTCTCGTCCTACACTGATAAAGTAAGACTTAATAAATATTAAAGTATTTTTCCAATTCCCATTGGGTCACTTGTTTATTATAGGAATCAAATTCTAAACTCTTTTCATCAATAAAGTTTTCAGAAATATGACTACCTAGCGCCTCTAGGATAACCGGTTCTTGGCTCAAATTATCCAAAGCTTCACCTAAGGTCCGCGGTAAATCAAAAATACCTTGTTCAAACCGTTCTTGGCGACTCATGGAATAAATATTCCGCATGATCGGTTCACCGGGTTCTATCTTTTCTTCGATTCCTTTTAAGCCAGCCGCTAATAGAACGCTTAGAGCTAAATAAGGGTTAGCAGAAGGGTCAATAGAACGTACTTCTACCCGGGTTGATAGGCCTCGTGCCACTGGAATCCGAACTAAAGGTGAACGATTCTTCTCAGACCAAGCAATATAGACTGGGGCTTCGAAGCCATCCACTAAACGTTTATAAGAGTTAACTAGGGGGTTACATACTGCCGTATAAGCAGAGGCATATTTTAATAGGCCGCCAATAAAATAATAGGCTTCTTTAGATAATTGACGGTCATCTTCTGGATCAAAGAAGACATTTTCCTTGCCTTTAAATAAAGATAAATTAAAGTGCATCCCTGAGCCAGCAATGCCGTAAACTGGTTTAGGCATGAAGGTGGCATAAAGATTATTTCTTTTAGCAACTGACTTAACCACTAATTTAAAGGTTTGGATAAAGTCACAAGCAGAAATTGCATCCGCATATTTCCAATCAATCTCATGTTGACCTGGTCCCACTTCATGGTGACTAGCTTCAATATAAAATCCCATATCTTCTAATTCGATCACCATTTCCCGGCGAACATTTTCTTGAATATCCATAGGGGCTAAGTCAAAGTAACCACCATGGTCCCCTAATTCTTTACTTGGACGACCTTGATCATCGCGTTTAAATAAGTAAAATTCTGGTTCTGGTCCTAAATTAAAAGTTGTAAAGCCATAGTCAGCAAGCTTAGCCAAAATCCGTTTTAAATTAGAACGAGGGTCCCCCGCAAAAGGTTGGCGGTCAGGTGTTTCCACATCACAGATTAAACGGGCCACACGACCGTCAGGGTCTTCATCATGTTTGGTCATAATTAACCAAGTATCAAGATCTGGAACTAGGTACATATCACTTTCTTCAATCCGAACAAACCCTTCGATGGAGGACCCATCAAAAGCCATATCATTATTTAATGCTTTACCTAACTGGGCGACGGGGATTTCTACATTTTTGATAATCCCTAAAATATCCGTAAACATTAAGCGGATATAACTTACATTTTTCTCTGCTGCATCCTCTAGAATTGTCTCTTTGGTCCATTTTTGCTTAGCCATGTACTTCCTCCTATTTATAACGACTTTCCATCCCTAATTCATCCCGTAAAATACGGCGCACATCCTGGTCAGTTAAACCAGGTTTTGCCTGACTGTCTTGATCTTTCTTTTGTCTAAAATGAGTTTGAACCCCTTTAAGGGTCATCCCCGATTCAATTAAATCAGCAATTTCTAACAATAAATCAATATCATTTAAAGAATACATTCGTCGATTAGAAGCCGAACGCCTAGGAACCACTAATTGATATTCTTCATAATATCGAATTTGTCTAGCGGTTAAATCCGTTAATTCCATCACGGTACCAATTGGAAAAACTGGCCGCGACCGCTTCAATTCAATTGCTCGCATGGGCTCCCTCCTTTAAATTTAGTCTTAGTGTAAAATTTTTAAAGGGGAGATGCAAGGATAATTTAACGTTTCATGTTAGAAAATGTAACATGGTATTTCACTTTGATTAAATTGAACATTTTTACAACCTTAAATAAACTTTTTTGCTATAATAAATAGACTATCATAGTTAGGTTTGATAGAAATACACGATGAAGGGGTTCCCCTCAATGAAAACGCGTCAAGGCTATACTAAATTGATCCCCATAGGGAGTCTTTTACTTATTATTATAACGACTGCTTTATTAATTAGTCTTAAGACCATGACCAAGGACCAGGAAGAAAAAATTGCTTGGGATAAAAATAGTGAAGCTTCCATTAGTCTTTCATCAAGTAATAATGAAAGCCAAGCAGAAGATGAATCAGAAAATCCAGTTCAATTATTCCGCCAAGCATCGAATAAAATACCAACTGATCCTAGTAATACAGATTTAATGACCATTCAAGCTAGCATTCATGATACAATTAATCGTTTTTATAATAATAATTTTCTAACAGCACAAGATGATATTTTGAAAGTTATCCAACAAAATAAATTAGATGTCGCTCGAACAGGTATTTATTTTATGCCAAATCATCCTGCCCAAGTCACTCAGACTGATAATATCCAACAGTTGGATGTCCCTCTTTTATTGCAGAATGATCCCCGTTGGGCCGAACTACACTATGGTTCAGATGCGCCCGGTCAACTATATAAAAATGGCTGTGCCATCGTTTCCTTAGCCATGATTCAAGCAACTTATGATAATGCCCAAATCGAACCTCAAGACATTCTCGATTGGAGTCAAGATAAATATTATTTACAAAACCAAGGAACATCTTGGGATATCTTCTACGATTTTGCCCAAGAATTTGGTTATCAGTTTGAAAACTTTGGTAACGATTTTGACCAGGCTATGGCAGCCTCTCAAGCGGGTAAACTAATTGTCATTTCAGTTAAACCAGGTACCTTTACCGAAATTGGCCATATTTTAATTGTTCGAGCTTATGATCCAAACCAAGGTTTAGTCTATGTAAATGATCCCAATGATGATCCATCTAAAATGCATTCTTTACAAGGATTTGACCAAACCATTATTCAAGAAGATGCCGTAAATTACTGGGCAATTTATAAATAGGGGTTGTTTGACTTGAACGAAAATTCTCATACAAAAAATAGAACTAGCCTAGCATCGCGTGGAGCCTTGCTAGGCATTTTGGTATACCTAATCTTAGCCCTAGCTAAACTATTAAGTGGTTACTTCTTTCATTCAGCCACCCTCCATGCTGATGGTTTAAACAATCTTTCGGATATTATTTCCTCGCTCACTGTCCTCTTAGGCTTACGGCTAGCTAAGCGACCAGCTGACCAAGATCACTTTTTCGGTCATGATAAGTATGAAGCCTTGTCCAGTTTTATTGTATCACTAATCATGTTTAGTTTAGGCTTTAATGTCATTCGCCAAGGTCTCATGACTCTTTACAATCAAAGCTTTAGTCAACCAGACCAACGCAGTTTTTGGATTGGTCTTAGCTCAACCATCATCCTTTACCTAACTTATAACTATCTTAGGTCCTTAGCTCAAAAAACTAAATCAATGGGCCTCAGTGCTACTTCAAGAGATATGCGAAATGATATACTTATTTCCGCCGCTTCCTTATTAAGTCCCTTATCTATCTACCTTAAACTACCCGCTTTAGACACCCTCATTTCGATTATAATCGGAGCAATTATTATGACCTCAGCCTACCATGTTTTTGCTGAATCTACCTTTGTTCTTTCCGATGCTTTTGATAAAGACCAACTGATTCACTATAAAGAAAAGGTTTTAATGCATCCTAAAGTTCTGGATGTGCCCAAAATTCGTGCACGAATGAATGGCCAGCATACCTATGTGGATATTGTGATTAATATTGATGGTAATTTGTCTGTCTATGAATCCCATAAAATAACTGAAGAAGTTGAAGCAATCTTACTGTATAATTACGGTGTTTTTGATATTGATGTCCATGTTGAACCGTATCAGAAAGTTTAAATATGATCTTTATTGAATCATTTTATCAACAAGGAAAAACTTCTCATTTTATTTTACAAACTTCCTAAGCCATCCTAATACCATAAAAAAAGGGACTGAATTTTTATTCAGTCCCATTATTATTTTTAAATTTTATTTAACTAAGCCAGCTTCATAGAAAGCTTTCTTATCTTCATCAGGCACCATTGAACCACCTGTAGCCCATGCAATGTGGGTAATTTGATCTTGTTTATCCATTAATCCTTTAGCAGATAGATAGGCTTGACCTGCTTGAGTTTTAAATAACTTGGCAGGTCCTGACAGTCCAGCCACAGCTGCAGGTTCAAGGGAAATTTTTTCAACATCAACTAAACGCGTAAGCGTTTGGCTAGCTTCATCTTCTAAAACAGTATAGCCCCCATCAAAAAAGTTTTCCATTAGTGGAGCTACTAATTGTGATGTTCTTGGAACAGCTAATCCATCCATAACCGTTTTACCATCAATCCCGAAATCAAAAACAGATACATTGGCATATTCACCCGTAATTAGACCTAATAATAAGGATGGTACATGACTTGGTTCAGCAAAGAAACAATGAACATTATCACCAAAGGTATGTTTTAAACCGAAAGTAATCCCACCAGGAGATCCTCCCACACCACATGGAAGGTAGACAAATAATGGATGGTCCGCATCTACTTTAATTCCTTCTTGATCCAGTTGTTTTTTCAAACGACTGGCGGCGGTAGTATATCCTAGGAATAAATATTTAGAGTTCTCATCATCGACAAAATAGGATTGAGGATCGGCTTCAGCCGCTATCCGTCCTTGATTAACAGCTTCAGTGAAATTAGTATTATGTTCAATAACAGTTACACCATGAGAACGAAGGTAATCTTTTTTCCATTGTTTGGCATCATTTGACATGTGAATAATGGCATCAAAACCAAATTTTGCAGCCATTACTCCAGTTGAAATACCTAAGTTTCCGGTTGTCCCAACAATCACCTTAAATTGAGAGAAATACTCTCTAAATTTAGGTTCTGAAAAGACTCGGTAATTAACTTCCGTACTTTCTAGTAAGCCTGATTCAAGAGCTAAAGTTTCGGCATGGCATAAGACTTCATAAATAGCACCCCGAGCTTTGATTGTTCCAGCAATAGGTAGTAAATCATCACGTTTTAAATAAAGTTGACCTGCAATATTTACTTGATACCGGTCTTCAAGTTCCTTTTGAAAAGCTTCTAAGTGGGTAATAGGTGATTCAATAAGTCCATCTAGAGCTTCTGTATCCGCAAACTCTTGTTTTATAAAAGGTGCAAAACGTTGAAGTCGTTCCTCAGCATCAATCACATCGGCCCTATTAAATTGAACTGTATCTTTAGCTTCTTCAAAGCCCTTTTTCTTATCATTAATCCAAAAAACAACCTCACCATTTACTAGTGTATCAATAATAGGACTTTCTTTAACCCATTCTTCTAAAGTCTTACCAGCTATTTTTTCTGTCACTGAATTAGCCTCCTCTATGCATAGTTATTACATTAAGAAAAGTTTATCACATATTTTTTTAAAAGAAATCCTTTTTTAACGATTTATATTAAGACTTAATTGAATTGTTATCAAATTCAAATCTTATTCATTAAACATTTCGCTTTAGTCTCGTTTTTCTTCAAACTCTTATCTTTATATCGCTTCTGTTCTAAAGGATAAACTAGAGAATTTATTATATTCTTTTTTGAAAAGCAAAATAGCCGTATCACGGGCACCCGCCCGGTTTTTGGCAATAATGACTTCGACAGTATTATCTGGTAATTCGTCAACTGGACCACTATCTTCATCATCTTCATCTTGGTGATAATCATCCCGATATAAGAAAGCTACAATATCAGCATCTTGTTCAATGGATCCTGATTCACGAATATCCGATAACATGGGGCGTTTATTTTGTCGGTGTTCGACACCACGGGATAATTGCGATAGGGCAATAACTGGGACAGATAACTCTTTGGCCAAACGCTTTAATTGTCTTGAAATTTCGGATACTTCTTGTTGGCGGTTTTCGCGACCATTTCCCTCAATTAATTGTAAGTAGTCAATAATAATTAAGCCTAGTTCAGGTTGTTCTTGTTTTAAACGGCGGCACTTTGCCCTAATTTCCGATACTTTAATTCCGGCAGAATCATCAATATAAATCGGAGACTGACCTAGAATTCCTGTTGCTACAAAGAGACTATTCCATTCATCATCAGTAAGGTTACCCGTACGTAAGTTAGTAGCATTAATATTTCCCTCAGCACAAATCATACGATTGACTAAATCTAAGGCGCTCATTTCGAGTGAGAAAATGACAACCGGTTTCTTACTTTTTGTGGCAACATTCTGAGCTATATTTAAAGCAAAGGCTGATTTACCTACGGCTGGACGGGCCGCTACAATGACTAGTTGATCCGGTTGAAAACCATGAATAATATTATCTAATTCAGGATAACCAGTCGAAAGACCTGGTAATTCACCCCCATTTTCAGACATTTCTTCAACTTTAGCAATGGCTTCTTTAACTAAGTTTTTGACTTCTTGGGGTCGGTTTGACTGTGAGCCTTCACCAATATTCAGGATTAATTGTTCACTAAAATCTACAATGTCCTGAACATCATCACTATCTTCCATTGCTTTTTGACTGATGCTTCGGCTAGCAGTAATTAATTGTCTTAAAATATATTTTTCTCTAACGATGCGGGCATAATGCTCCACATTCACGGTAGATGGGGTATAGGATACTAACTCCATCAAATAGCTACGACCACCCACAGCTTCAAGTTGATCATAGGCTTCTAACTGTTCCGCTAAAACTAGGGTATCAAGTACCTGACTATCATCATAAACCTTTAACATAGCATTATATATTTGTTGATGCTTAGTTTTGTAAAAAGAGTCCACATCAATTAAGGTCATTACATTCGCTAGTTTAACTGGGTCTAGTAATAAAGCCCCTAGGACTGATTTTTCTGCTTCCTCACTAAAGGGAATCTGTTGTTCATTTAACATTTCCAAGGAAGTCTCACCTCTTTCTAGGATAGTATCATTATACGCAAGGGGGCTTGTTATTTCAATTTAAGATTAAACGATAAAATGCTAAGACTTAAGTCATAAAGTCATAAAAATACCCAGATTCTGATTTAATGATCATAATCTGGGTTGATAATTAATTAAGCCTCAACAACATGTACTTTAATTCGAGCATGGACTTCAGGTTTTAATTTTACTTCAACATTAAAGTGACCTAAAGACGCTAAATTCTCAGACAGTTGAATCTTACGTTTATCAACGTTAATCCCATATTGTTTTTCTAATTCTTCAGCAATTTGTTTAGAAGGAATGGTTCCAAATAAACGACCATCATCACCAGTCTTAGCAGGGATGGTAACGACTGTTGCTTCAGCTTCAATTTGCTTTTTGATTTTTTTTGCTTCTTCTACTTCTTCAGCTTCTTGGCGAGCCAAAGCTTTTTCTTTAGATTTTAGGGCATTTAAGGCACCCGAATCAGCTATCCTAGCTAAGTTATTCTTAACTAAATAATTGCGGCCATAACCTTCTGATACTTCAATCACTTGGCCTTTTTTTCCTTGTTTCTTGACATCTTTTAATAAAATTACTTTCATTCTGATTCCTCCCGATCAAATTCAATCGATTCAATTAACATCTGATAGACTTCATCCATCGTTTTATCATAGATTTGTGTTGCAGCATTTGATAGGTGACCGCCACCACCTAGTCGTTCCATGATTGTCTGCACATTAATGGTACCTAAACTTCGGGCCGAGATACCAATGACTGATTGATCCTCTTCCAAAGATTGGCGTTTATAAATAACAAAAGAAGCTTCCACGCCTTTAATTGTCAACATTTGGTCTGCTGATTGTGAAGCAATCACATTATCAATCACTTGATTTTCCGGTCCCTTAGAAATGGCATAATCGCTGTCATAAATCTCTAAATTATCCACTAACTTATTCCGATTAATGACAGCATCTAAATCTTCTTTTAAAATACGGTTAATTTTCGCAATATCTGCCCCTCTGGATTTTAAGAAAGAGGCTGCATCAAAGGTCCTTGACCCAGTCCGAGCTGAGAAATTATTGGTATCAACTACAATTCCAGATAAGAGGGCTGTCGCTTCAAAGGCATTAAGGTTATGACTGGTATTCCGCATATTCATATAGAACTCAGTAATTAACTCAGCAGCCGATGAAGCATAAATTTCAATATAAGATAATTCTGTATTTTTAGGGAATTCTTCGCCTCGACGATGATGATCAATAATAATGAGTGCATGATTTTCTAAGAAGTCTTCTGCTTCTGAAAGTGAAGGACGATGATGGTCTACCATAATAATCAGAGTAGATGGAGTAATCCAATCTTTCGTTTGTTCATGACTAATTAAAACATTCTCAAGTTGATATTCTTCATTAGGTAAGCTTAAGAGTTGTTCTATATCACTATTAATTTCCATAGGATTAATAATTATCCGCGCCTCTTTATTGAGATGACGGGCTAATTTATAAATTCCAAAAGCTGACCCGATTGAGTCTGTATCCGGTCGCTTATGACCACTTACCAAGACCCGGTCTGCTTTAGAAATAGCATTTCGAAGGGCTTGAAAAACTAATTTAGAACGGATATTAGAACGTTTTTCACTAGGGTTAGTCTTACCACCATAGAAACGAGCCCGTCCATCTTGGCTGCGGACGACGATTTGATCGCCACCACGGCCTAAGGCTAAGTCTAAGTTATTTTGGGCTTGTTCTGCTAAGCCATTAATATCATAAATTTCATTTTCTGAGTAAGCGATCCCCAAAGAAATAGAAATAGGAATATTCTTAGCATAGTTCCGTTTTCTTAATTCCTCAAAGAATTTAAACTTATTCTCCTCTAAACTATCTAAAGTCCGCATATTCATAATCACGATAAATTTCTCTTCATCGAGACGTTTATAATATATACCGTGTAACTTAGTCCAACGGGTAATTTCTGATAACAAGTCTGAATCAAACTTAGCTACTTGACGGTCATCCATTGCTTCTAGAACTTCATTATAATCATCAATAAATAAATAACCAAATACAACTTGGTCAAATTTACGATTTTCCTTTATCTGAATTTCCTCAGTAATATCGACTAAATATAAGGTATGGTTAATTTCACGATGTAAGACTTTAAAGTAGCTATCCATAAACTTAACCTGGTGCCACTGGTCATCATCTTTAACAGCCAACACTTTTTTAAAATCAGAATTTAGAGATATTAGATATTCACCTAATAAATCTTGACCCATAAAAAGATGTTGAAAGGTAGGATTAATCCATTTTATTCTTTGTTGATCATCATAAATAGTAATTGCTATGGGAGCCCGGAACATGGCATCTTCTTGTACGGTTTGGGCAGATTTTGAAATATTATTCGCTAGAACATTAATATTATCCGCTACATCTTGAAAATTAAAAATTATGAAAATAATTACAATGACTAACAAGAAAAGTAGCATTAACCCAAATTGCCATTTAATATAAAAGGCGGATAGCATGATTAATAAATAGAGAATCACAATAGAATATATTTGCCAGGATATTTCTAAGGAATGAAAAAACTTGAAAAAGCTCTTAATTTTTTGCATTCACATTCTCCTCATATTACTTAATGTTATAGCTTATTTTACCACAATCTAGCATTGATAGCTAATCACGGTTATGTTTCACGTGAAACATGTTTTAGTTATTTCCATACAAAAAAAGTCTGGAACAATTAATGTTCCAGACTTTTCAATAATTAAATTAGTCTTTAACAGCAAATGGTAATAAGCCCATAATTCTTGCACGTTTAATTGCAATTGTTAAAGCGCGTTGGTGCTTAGCACATGTACCTGTTACACGACGTGGTAAAATTTTACCTTTATCAGAGATAAAGCGTTGTAATAATTCTACGTCCTTATAATCAGGGTGATCAATATGGTTAGCACAGAAGTAACATACTTTTCTTCTACGTCTTCCTCCACGGCGTTGTGGCATAAGTTTGACCTCCTTTTAATAGTTAGAATGGTAAGTCATCTTCGGAAATGTCGATTGGTTTACCATCTTGAGCAAATGGGGATTCATCAAAATTAGAAAAATTCTGATTAAATGAAGGCCCATTGTTATTTTGATTTGTTTGATGGAACCCTTGGTTATTATTAGCATAGCTATTATAGTTATTATCATTATTTGCTTGATAATTACTATTTGCTGAATTGTTATTATTTTCTCGTGGACGCTGTTCTGTCACTTGACGTGGTTCTAATAAATGGAAATTATTTACAACTACTTCGGTGATATAAACACGTTCACCTTGTTGGTTATCATAAGACCGAGTTTGAATCCGACCTTCAACTCCAACCTGTGATCCCTTACGAGTAAAATTAGCAAAGTTTTCAGCGGCTTTACGCCAAATAACACAGCGGATAAAATCTGCTTCACGTTCACCTTGTTGATTGGTAAATGAACGATTCACTGCTAAGGTAAAAGTACCTACGGCAGTACCGGATGATGTGAAACGTAAGTCAACTTCTCGCGTCAAACGGCCAATTAATTGTACTGTGTTCAATTAAATTATCCTCCCTCACTGTTTCACGTGAAACATTTTTAAAATTAGTCTTCTACTTTAGTAATCATGTGACGTAAGATGTCACGATTGATTAAAGAAAGACGGTCGAATTCATCGATGCCTTTAGAATCTGTCGCTTTTAAGTGAATTAAATGATAGATTCCTTCTTTATAATCATTGATTTCATATGCAAAACGACGTTTAGCCCAGTCTTTAGATTCGATAATTTCACTACCATTGTCTGTTAAGATTGAGTCGAAACGTTCTACTAATTCTTTCTTAGCATCATCTGCTAAGTCAGGACGAATGATATATAAAATTTCGTATTCAACTGATTGATCCATTTTGCTACACCTCCTTATGGTCTATTGGCCCTAACATAGGGCAAGGAGAGTATTTATTATTAAATACTCACATCTATAAATTATATGACTAAATCATTGGAAAAGCAAGGATTTCTTATCTTGATTTACCTTATTTTTAAATTTTTATAAAAGAATCTTTCAAACCATTTGAAATATAGACTTGGTTATGACGGTCAACCACCACTCCTTCAATCGCTTTAGTTTGATTGATTAAATCAATAGCGGCTTGATGATTCAAATTAAATAAGATGGTGGTCCATGCCTCACAAGCTAAGGATTGGTCAGCGATAACTGTCACTGAAGCCAGGTCATTTTCAATCGGGTAACCCGTTTTAGAATCAAAAATATGGTGGAACTGACGGCCGTTTGTTTCTAACTGTCGCTCATATATTCCTGAGGTTACCACTGATTGATTGACTACTTTAACAAAACCTAAATGCTTATTACGTTCAGCTTGAGGATTCTGAATCCCAACTTTCCAATATGGTTCTAATTGTCGGTCTGGTTTTCCTAAGGTCAAAACATTGCCACCTAAGTTTATTATACCTATATCAATCCCAGCTGCTAGAAGATAACTTTTAGCCTGATCTGCAAAATACCCTTTGGCTAAAGCACCCAGATCAATTTCCATGCCTGCCTGACTTAAATAGACTGTTCTTTGGGCAGGATCTAATTCAATAAAATGTGGGTCAATAAGTGTTAAAGCATGAGTAACTTCATCCGCTTGGGGTTGATGAGCATCTTTAAAGCCAATCCGCCAGAGCTTAATTAAGGGACCAATCGCTATATTTAAAGCTAAATCTGAAGCAATACTTTTTTCTTTACCATAAACAATTAAATCAAATAGATCTTGGTCCACCTTGACTGGATTTTGACCCGCCGCTAAGTTAACTGCCATGAGGTCTGATTGATTATTATTAGCAGAAAACCTTCTTTCAAAATCCGCCATCATCGCCTGAACATCTGTTAATAAAGTCTTGGCTTGGTTTGGATCTGAACTTCCAATCATCACGGATATAATTGTCCCCATCATACGGTATTGATTACTATATAAATCCATATTAAACTCCTTTTAAAAAAACTGCTGACAATTTTGATAAAAATTAACAGCAGTTTTTAATTGATTATTTATGCTTCTTCATTGGAATCAGGGGAAACTTCATTGCTTTCAGAATCAATTTCTGCTTCTGGTTCTAGTTGGTTTGAATTAGCAGGATCATCCACTAGCTCAGGATCATCTTCTTCTGACTCAAGAATTGTCGTGATTGAAGATACGACTGCCTCTTGGTCTAAACGAATCATACGCACACCTAGTGTCGCCCTAGAACTTTGCGAAATCCCTTCAACTTTCATCCGAATCGCAACCCCTTGATTGGTCATGACCAGAATATCTTCATGGCCTTCCACCACTAAAAGACCAGCTAACTTGCCTGATTTTTCTGAGATATTTGAAGTTTTAACACCCAAACCACCCCGATTTTTGATAGAGTATTGTTCCACAGGGGTCCGCTTACCGTATCCTTTATCCGTAATAACTAAAACATCCGAACCTTCTACCATAATATCAGCGCCCACAACGTAATCATCGTCACGTAAGCGTACACCGCGAACACCTGTAGCGGTCCGGCCCATGGCTCTCACATCACTTTCAAGGAAGGATATGGCATTACCCTCATGGGTTCCAATAATAATTGGTTTATTACCATCTGTTTCCATCACTGCAACTAAGCTATCATCTTCTTTTAAGTTCAAAGCAATTAAGCCATTATTCCGGATATTATAGTACTCAGAAGATAAAGTCCGTTTTACCGTACCGGTTTTCGTGACAAAGAAAAGATATTTTTCATGGTCGGTATCCTGATCTGAAATAGAAATCATGGCTTTCACTTCTTCACCTTTATCAATTTTAATTAAATTAATAATTGGTAACCCCTTAGCGGTCCGGCCATATTCTGGTATTTCAAAACCTCGTTTTTCATAAACCTTACCTTGATTGGTAAAGAAGAGGAGGGTGTCATGGGTTGAACATGAAACCAAAGTTTGGATATGATCACCATCACCTAAGCCCATGCCCTTGACCCCACGTCCCCCACGATTTTGAACAGAGAATTCATCTTGGGTCATCCGTTTGATATACCCTTTGTTGGTTAAGGCAATTAAAACATCTTCTTCTTCAATTAAAGATTCATCTTCAATATCGGTGATTTCACCAATATGAAGTTCGGTCCGACGAGCATCACCAAAACGGGTCCGAATTTCATTTAATTCATCTTCAATAATTTGGAAAATCCGTTCTTGACTCCCTAATATTTCGGTCAAACGTTGAATAAGGTCGAGTAAATCAGCATATTCTTTTTCGATTTTATCACGTTCTAATCCAGTCAAACGCACTAAGCGCATATCCAAAATTGCTTGGGCTTGTACATCTGATAATTCATAACGGTTCATTAACTCTTGCTTAGCAATATCACCATCTTGGGAAGAACGAATGATATGAATAATCTCATCAATATGATCTAAAGCAATCCGTAAGCCTTCTAAAATATGGGCCCGATTTTCAGCCTTCCGTTTATCATATTCTGTCCGCCGCCGGATAACTTCTACTTGATGGTCTAAATATTTCGATAAGATTTCTTTTAAGTTTAATATTTTAGGAACACCTTTATCGATGGCTAACATATTGAAGCCAAAGCTTACTTGCATCGGCGTATACTTATATAAATTATTTAAAACTACACTGGCTGAGGTATCCCGGCGAACTTCAATGACAATCCGCATTCCTTCACGACCTGATTCATCATTGGCGTAAGTTATGCCTTCAATCCGTTTATCCCGGGCTAGGTCAGCAATCCGTTTAACTAGGTTAGCTTTATTCACACCATAAGGAATCTCAGTCACGACAATCCGTTCTCGGTCATTAGCTAACTGTTCAATATCTACTTTAGAACGGACTAAAATTTTACCCCGACCGGTTTGATAAGCACGACGAATCCCAGATTTACCCATGACAAGTGCCCCAGTAGGAAAATCAGGACCCGGTAAGACTTCCATCAATTCATCCACAGTCACATCGGGATTTTTCATTAAAAGGTCTAGCGCATCAATCACTTCACCTAAATTATGAGGGGGAATATTGGTAGCCATCCCAACCGCAATCCCAGAAGCACCATTGACTAATAAATTAGGAAAACGTGCCGGTAAAACAACAGGTTCTTTTTCTTCTTGTGAATAATTATCTTGAAAATCAATGGTATCTTTATTGATATCTCTTAACATTTCTACAGAAATCTTACTCATACGGGCTTCAGTATATCGCATGGCAGCTGCCCCATCCCCATCGACAGAACCAAAGTTACCATGGCCGTCAACTAAGAGTTCCCGATAAGAAAAGGGTTGGGCCATGCGAACCATAGCTTCGTAAATTGCCGAATCACCGTGAGGATGGTATTTCCCCATGACATCGCCGACAATCCGAGCTGATTTCTTATGGGGTTTGTCTGGCGTCACGCCAATTTCATTCATTCCATAAAGAATCCGACGTTGGACTGGCTTTAAGCCATCTCTAACATCTGGTAGAGCCCGTGCCACAATAACACTCATGGCATAGTCTAGGAATGAATTTCGCATTTCATCAGGTAGACTGACCGTTTCATAATCACGATCAATATCATCAAATATTTCAGTCATCTATTTTTTCCTTTCTTGAATACATTCGCTCCTAGACATCTAAGTTTTGAACATAAACAGCATTATCTTCAATGAAGGCGCGTCTTGGTTCAACATCTTCACCCATTAACATGGACATTACTTGATCAGCTACTTCAGCATCTTCCACTTTAACTCGCAGAAGGCGGCGATTTTCTGGATTCATAGTTGTTTCCCATAATTGTTCATAATCCATTTCACCCAGCCCTTTATACCGTTGTAGTTTATAACGGGCATCCGGGTTAGCTTTGCGCCACTTGTTTAATTCTTCATCGGTATCCAAATAAGTTTCTTTCTTACCAACTTTTACTTGGTAGAGAGGCGGTTGAGCAATATAAACATAACCTGCTTCTATGAGGGGACGCATATACCTAAAGATGAGTGTTAATAATAAAGTTCGAATATGAGCCCCATCCACATCAGCATCGGTCATAATAATTAATTTATGATAACGAACATTATTAACATCAAATTCAGACCCAAAACCAGTCCCCATAGCAGTAAACATGGAACGAATTTCTTCATTAGCTAAAATCCGGTCCATGGTTGCTTTTTCAACGTTTAAGATTTTACCCCGAATTGGTAAAATCGCTTGGTACATCCGGGACCGACCTTGCTTAGCAGATCCACCCGCTGAATCACCTTCGACGATAAACAATTCACATTTTTCAGCTTCCTTACTAGAACAGTCAGCTAATTTTCCGGGTAGATTAGCAATTTCTAAACCTGATTTCTTCCGAGTCATTTCCCGGGCGCGTTTAGCAGCAGACCGAGCGCGGGCTGCTAGAATTCCTTTTTCAACAATTATTTTGGCGACCCGAGGATTTTCCAATAAGAAGGTATTAAATTCAGCGGTAAATAAGCGGTCGACGATGGTCCGCACTTCAGAATTACCTAACTTCGTCTTGGTTTGACCTTCAAATTGAGGATCAGGATGTTTGACTGAAATAATGGCAGTTAAGCCTTCCCGGGTATCTTCACCGGAAAGATTATCATCACTGTCTTTAAGAAGGTTATTATTACGGGCATAATCATTGATAATCCGGGTTAAAGCCGTCTTAAAACCAGATTCATGCATCCCACCTTCATGGGTATGAATATTATTAGCAAAAGATAAAAGATTGGTTGAATAAGAATCGGTATATTGCAAAGCAATTTCAACCGCAATATCATCCATTTCACCCTCAAGGAAAATTGGCTCTTCATGAAGCGGTTTTTTGGCGTGGTTTAAATGCTCAATAAAGCTTTTTAACCCACCTTCATAGAAAAAGGAATCAGATGCTTGACGTTCTTCCCGCTTATCTTCAAGGGAAATACGTAAGCCTCGGTTAAGAAAAGCTAATTCTTGAATCCGATCTTTCAACCGTTCATATTTAAAATCAGTCGTATCAGTGAAAATAGTCCCATCCGGTACAAAATTCACTTTAGTTCCCACTAATTCAGTTTCACCAATCACTTCTAATTCTTTAGTGACAAGGCCACGTTCAAATTCTAAATGATGGATTTTACCTTCACGGAAAATTTCTAAGGTTAAATGAGTGGATAAGGCATTGACCACAGCTGCCCCAACTCCATGGAGACCTCCAGATACCTTGTAGGAATCATTTCCAAATTTCCCCCCTGCATGGAGTACGGTATATACCGTTTCAGCCGCAGGACGACCGGTTTTTGATTGAATATCTACTGGAATCCCACGTCCATTATCAATTACCGTGATGGAATTATCTGCCTCAATGAAGACTTCAATATGATCACAATAACCTGCTAAGGCCTCGTCGATGGAATTATCTACAATTTCCCAAACGAGATGGTGCAAACCATCAATTGAGGTGGTCCCAATATACATACCAGGACGCTTACGTACAGCTTCTAAGCCTTCTAAGACCTGGATTTGATCGGCATTATAGCCATTATTTTTGATAGGTTCGGACATAGATTATTCTCCTTATTTCTCTTTTTCTAAGTGGCCTTGGTCTACTTGGTAAATAGATAAATGAGCTAGATGGTCTAGATTAAGACCGTCTAAGCTAGCCGTCGTTAGGACAGTTTGAACTTGATTAGCAATCCGGGTCATCAGAACCGT
>NZ_AENN01000003.1:0-18545 GCF_000183205.1 Eremococcus coleocola ACS-139-V-Col8
ATGGCCCGGTGCTTTTCTTTTTGAGTAAATTCTAGAAGGACTGGATAGACCAGAATGTTTAATATATTTATTTGAATCTATTTGATGAAAAAGTGTAATATTTTGTGCATTGGCAAGATTCAATGTACAAAACTAGGATTCCCTGTGCTTTGCCGTGTTTTAAACCACATCTTTTGTTTTTATAAAGGAGGCGCTAGCAATTAATACTCCCAAAACTTTTTGCAAGAGTATCAAACTTCCACCGACAAGGCCCGCCAAAAGGCTAGAATTAGTTGAGTTATTTCTCTACTGAGTTCATCGACTGACATAGCAAAGTCAGACATAATCCACTGATAAAGAATCGATAAAATGCCCCCAGTAAAAAAGCGGGTGGTAAAGCGGGTATTTTTAGGGAAGTGACGTCCCAAGGCCTTGTATTTCTCGACTTCCCGGTCGACGACCACCATAATGCGGTTGGAAACTTGACTGGACAAGAGGTCATTAAAACGACTATTGAACATCGTTGAGATAAAGCGTTTATGATTATCAATAAAGGCAAGACTTTCGTGGACTACTTGATAATAATAGTCTTCCGTACTTAAGTCAGGGTAGTCTTGAATATGCTTACTATAAATATCGTTGAGGGATTTTTCAATCACATAATCGACAAATGAATATTTATCTTCGAAATGTCGGTAAAAAGTATTTCGCCGAATCAAGGCAGTCTGGCAAAGCTGGTCAATAGTGATTTGGTCAAAATCTTGTGTTTCTGCCAATTTGAAGAAGGCAGCTAAAAGTGAGCGTTTAGTTTTTTGAATCCGTAAATCTTGTTGGGCCATGTGTAAACTCCTTTTTGCACTAGAGTGGCATTTCCACTTAAATTGTTCTTTATCGAACAGTATACCAGAAAATGCTTCTTTTTGCTGGTCAACATCCATGCTTAACTTTGTTACAATATTCTAGAAACGAGGTTTCATCATGACCAAACTCAAAAGAAGGCTGTCCATTCTAGGCATCTTAGTTTGTATATTAACCTTACTCGGCCTAGGCATTGGCAACTATTTTGTAGATTATGCCCTAGTCTATCAAAACGGGGGGCAAGACCGACAAGTCCAATCAGTTAATCCCAACCAGGAAGCAGAAGACAAACAAGTCGATCAGATTAAAGCCCAAGCTGAGGATTTTATCGCCCAAACCTATCAAGGAGATACTGCGGTGAAAGAATGGCAGGTCAAAAGCCAGGACGGTCTTGACCTTGTGGGCCATTATTTTCCTCAAAAAACATTCAGTCATAAATGGGTGATTCTGGTTCATGGGTATCAATCCAACGAAGCAGAAACCCATGCTCTGATTCCTCATTTCCAGGCTGCCGGCTATCATATCCTAACTATTGCTATGCGGGGCCAAGGGGTTAGCCAAGGTGATTACATCGGTATGGGATACCTAGATAAGGAAGACTTGCTTACCTGGATAAACCGGGTAGTTGACCAGGATCCAGACAGCCAAATTGTGCTTCATGGGACTTCTATGGGTGGGGCAACTGTTCTTTTTACCGCTGGCTTAGACTTGCCGAAAAATGTGACCAAGATTGTGGACGACGCGGGTTATTCTAGTGTTTATGATATTTTCGCTTCTGAATTAAAGGCTCGTTTTTCCTTACCAGCCTTTCCGGTTTTGGATCTTTCTAACATAGTAGCTCAAGCTAAGGCAGTCTATTCGCTTAAAGCTGCCGATGTGAAAAAATACGTTGCCAAGGCCCAGGTGCCCATCCTTATTATACATACTGAAAACGATGATTTCGTTCCGGTGGCCATGGCCCATGAGCTTTATCAAGCTATTCCGGGAAGCAAAGAAATTAAAATTTTCCTTAAAGGCGGACATGCCCATGCCCGTTACCTCAATCAAAACGCTTACTATCAAACCTTATTTGACTTTTTAGACCAAGAAAAAGGAGATCAATCATGACAAAATTAGCTATCATTGCTGACTCATCCCAAGACTTGACCTTTGAACTGGCCCATCAATTTGGCTTAGAACTTTTATCCTACCAAATCCAAATGGGTGACCAACATTTCAAAGATTTGGTTGATATCGACACCACTCAATTCTACCGGACCATGCAAGACTATAAGGTCTTATCGACTGGGATACCTCCGATTAATGAAGCTCTCGATCTCTTGGATAAGCTAAAAGCTCAGGGGTATGATCAAGCCTTAATGCTTTGTTCTTCAGCAAAGGTTACGGGGATGCGGCAAATCTACAAAGTCTTACAAGATCAATATGAAGGTATGGAATTATTTGTCTTCGACACGGAACAAATTGCGTCTTCTGCGGGCCTTCAATCGATTTTAGCAGCCCAAATGAACCAAGCGGGCGCGAGTGTCCAAGAAATATTAGCTGAACTTGAACGGGTTCGGCCGCAAACGGATATCTATGCCTTGTTTAGAACCTTAGAATATTTAGTTAGAGGGGGCCGTTTTAATAAATATAAAGGTATGTTAGGTCAAATCCTTAAAATCCAACCCCTACTTAAGATGATTGACGGGGAAGTAGGTGTGATTGGCAAGGTTCGAGGTAAGAAAAAGAGTTTTCAAGCCTTTGTAGACCAAATTAAAGCTGATTTAAAAGGAGCACAACGGTATCGCTTAGCGATTTTCTCTGGGGATAACCAGGAAGAAGTCCTCTTATTAAAAGAAGTTTTGGCAAATGAAATCGAAAAAGCAGAATTAGTGCTTGAAACTCAATTGACCGCGGTTTTAGGTGTCCATGCAGGGCCTAATTCAATTGGAATTGCCACACAAATTTTAGATTAATTCGTTTAATCAGAAGCAGGGTGAAGTTTTTACTTGACCCTGCTTTTTTATTGGCGCAAACTAGGGGTATCTGTCAATGAAAGAAGGATGATTATGGCAATTTTAGAAGTTAAATTTATGTCAAAAGCTTTAATGCGGACTGTGGCGGTCAATGTTTACCTACCAACGGATCGCTTTTCTATGAATGAAGAAATTGAAGTTCCGCTTCCCTACAAGACTTTATATTTACTCCATGGGGTGATGGGCAGTCAAGATGACTGGTTATTAAAAACCAATATTTTAGACTTAGCGGCAGAAGCGAATCTCGCCGTGATTATGCCAGCGGGTGAAAACCAATTTTATGTCGACCAACCTGATGGGATGACCCATTTTAGCCAGTTTATTGGTCAAGAATTAGTCACCATGACCCGGCATATGTTCCCCTTATCTTACAAAGCTGAAGACACCTATATCGCGGGCCTTTCCATGGGAGGTTATGGGGCCTTAATCAATGGCTTAGCGAATCCCCAACATTTCTCCGTGATTGGCGCTTTTTCATCCGCGCTAATTATGGATCATGCCCAAGTTTCGCGCTTAGACCAAGCGATTCCTTTCAAAAATCGGACCTACTACCAGGCAATTTTTGGGGACATTCCCAGTATTTTAAACTCCTATAAAAACCCTACTTTTACGATTGACCAAGCCTTGGCAAAGGGGCAGACATTACCTAAAATCTTTATGACTTGTGGAACTGAAGACACCTTGATGACGGCTAACCGAGAATTTTATCAAGCCAATAAAGATAAGGATGTGGACATTTCACTTCATGAAAGTGAAGGAGGGCATGAATGGCCTTTCTGGCAAAAATCGATCCAAGCTTTTATTCAAGAATTGAATCTTTAATAAAAATAATATCCAATATTACTTTAGTTTTCCTAAAGGCTAAGAGATAAAATGTTTAAAATGGTATTCTACTGGTGAGCTAATAATAATTAAATTTTATTTCTGGCAAAAAACGATGTAAATTTTTATTATTATTATACTTTAATTAGAGTAAATAGCTTGATATAATAAAAATGAAAGCGTTATATTTTATTATTAGATAACAAAATTTGACTAAAGAAGGGCTAAGATGAATTTAGAAATTACTCAAATGTATTATTTGAAACATATTGTAGAGTCAAATTATAATTTGACGGAAGCGGCACGTAAGATTCATATTAGTCAGCCAGCTCTGAGTCGGTTTATTTCTAATTTCGAAGAAAATAATGACTTAGAACTATTCGTACGTAAGTATAATCGTTTGACTGGTTTAACTAGTATGGGGCAGCTGATTTATGACTATATTATTGAAATTATTAATAAGTATGAAGAATTAGAGGCGGCCGTAGAAGAAAAGGCGGCCCAGGCCAAAGAAGAAACCATTATTTTCGGGGCCACTACCACAACTCCGCAGGTCTTGCTGCCTAAGTTTTTTGCTTATTTCACCAATAAATATCCGCACTTACAGATAAAATTAGTTGAAGGCGGCGCAGTAGATATAGCTAAACGGTTCAAGGAAGATGAATTTGAGATTGCCTTCCTAGTTGAACCCCAAGACCTGGAGGTTGATTCAGTGTCTCAAACTCTGGTATACAAGGATGAAATTGCAGCCTTTATGTCAGTGAATCATCCTTTATCTCAAGAAGCTTCGATTACCTGGGAACAGGTGACAAGCTATCCTATCATGAGCTTATCTAAGGACTTTATGACCTATCATAAGACTGAAGTAAAATTTAAAGAATGGAATTTAAATCCAACTTATGCTTATATTTCGTCTTCATGGCATTATTTAATGGATTCATCTATGTCGAGTTCAGAGACCATTACTTTGATGCCAAGTCGGTCCCCTCGCTTAGTTTCTTCTAAAGAGATGATTATTGTACCAATTGAAGATCCGGCTTACTTCCCGGTTTATTTAACCATTAATCAAAAAAATCCTCATTCACCGGGAATGAAATTATTAATCAAAGAATTATACGCTTATTTACCTAAGGCAGACCAGGAATATGAGCAACGTTATCATAGCCCAGCCAAATAAGAAATTAATTGTTATTATTAGATAATTAATAGGTGACTTAGGATAAGTGGTTGCGGATATATAAAAAAAGACGAGTCTTTTTAGAACTCGTCTTTTTTATTATATTAATCTTTATCATTAGGAAAAATTCGTTGTAAGACTTTTTCTACGATAAACCAAATGGCGGCTGAGAAAATAATGATCCCAATCCAGGCTTCATTTTCCTTGGTAAAGGGAAGGGGCACATTCATACCAAAGAAGCCGGTGATGACTGCAAGAATCCCTAATAGGATAGAAACAATATTTAAATAGGTTAAGTTATCGTTCAAATTATTATTTAAGACATTATTATAAGTGCCGGAGAGTTGTTGGAGGATTTGGGAAGTTAGATGGGTCATTTCATACAACTGGTTGGCTTCAATGATGGCATCGTCTAAGTCATCTCTTTCCTCATCATTGAGGCGACGGTATATAGCATGGGCCCGCAATTGTTCTAGCATGGTCCGATTTTGACTGGCAGCTGAAACGAGGTAGACATTACCAGTCTCTAAGTCAGAGAGATCTAGTAAATGTTTTTTGGTGGTTTTTTGCCGAAGGATTGAATTCAATTTGTCCTTATCACGGTCAATTTCTTCCATAATCGGGAAAAATCGTTCGGAGAATAAAGACAGAGAGCCAAATAAGAAAGAAAAAATCGAAGCATCTGGATAGCGTTTCAAGTATGCTTCCATCATATTTAAGATATAGCGATTCTCCTGATTAACAATAGTTATTAATCGATGTTTTTGGCTAACAAAGGTCACCGGAATAGTTTCATAGTGGTTGTCTTCTTTTTCTAATTTAAGCACGTTAAAAATCAAAAGTAGGGTCTTATTGGCGGCATCATAGTCGATATGGGCCCGTTCATTTTTATCCAGGGCGTATTCCATTATTTCTGAGTCCAGATCAAATTGATCGTATAGTTGGGTATGGTCCTGGCCTCGGTCCGTCTCAATCACAATCCAGTAATCCCGGTCATTCATTTGGATGCGGTTAATCATCCGCTCACCTACTTTCATGCTTCTTATTATAAGAATATATTCTCTTTCTGTCAGTAAAAAAGCTTTTACTGGGGATTATAGATTAGGGAAGTTAAGCTCATGGCTTCGCCTAACTACTGGGGCTCTATGTCGCTGTGCTCAGAGAGTCCCAGCAAGAGTCCCAGTAGCTGAGTGAACTTATGCACTCAGCTTTCGCTTTAAGATTCATTTTAGTACTCATAAGCTGCCCAAGCGGCGTGTCGGCCAGCGATAGTGCCGGTAATAAAGGCGGCCGAAATATTGTAACCGCCAGTGTAGCCATTAATATCCATAAACTCACCGCAAAAATATAAACCGTCTAGTAATTTTGAAGCCATGGAATCGGGTTGAATTTCGGAAGTTTTAACGCCGCCACCCGTAACAAAGCCTTTTTCAATAGGGTCAGTTTTATAAGCCGAAATTGGGAAGGCCTTAACCAATTGGAAAAGTGAGTTTACTTCTTGGTGGCTTAGTTGCTTGTAGGCCAAACTTGGATTTAATGGGATTTTGCTTAACAAGACTCTGGCTAAAGCTTGGGGCATCCAAGCCTTAATAATGGTCAGGACTTGTTTATCCCGTTGGCCTTCGGCTTGGTCGCGCAGTTGGTCCTGATTCAATTCTGGTTGCAAATCAATGGTCATGTTAGCTGTGTCTGCCCCCGTCTCATGCAAAAATTGATTGATATGGCCAGAAGTTCGGAGTATGGCAGGGCCGGAATAACCAAAGTGGGTGAAGAGCATATCCATAGTATGTTGGCAAATAGCTTTATGGTTTAAGTCCCAAAGAGTGACCGTCACTTCACGTAAGGCGACGCCTTTAAGTGACCCCTCTTGAATAATGTCATCTTTAGAATAGAGCGGGGCTTCGGTGGGATAAAGTCGACTAATGGAGTGACCTGCAGCTTTAGCCCAGGCATAACCATCGCCGGTGGCACCAGTTCCAGGATAGGCTCGACCGCCACAAGCTAAAATCAATGACTTACAGTAATAGTCATGACCAGACTTGCAGTGGACGCCCTGAATTTTATTAGCCGCTCGGTCAATCAGTAGGGATTCCACCGGTTCCTTGGTTTGAATGGTGACCCCTAATTCTAAGCAGATGTCTAAGAGGGCATCACGGATGGTGGCGGACCGGTCAGTGATAGGAAACATACGGCCATGGTCTTCTTCTTTTAATTGCACGTTATGGTCAGCAAAAAAATTAACAATATCTTCCTGGTCAAATTGCGACAAGGCGGAATAAAGAAACTTACCATTGCCGGGAATATGCTTAATCAGTTCTTCTTGGCTGGTCCGGTTGGTGACGTTACACCGACCGCCGCCGGATAATAAAAGTTTTTTGCCGAGGATCCGGTTTTTCTCTAAGATTAACACTGAGGCTCCTTGTTGGGCCGCATTAATGGCTGCCATAAGGCCCGAAGACCCACCGCCTACCACAATCACTTGATATGTTTCCGCCATGTAATTTCCCACTTTCTTCTTTCTTTCTCTTAGTGTAGCATAGACCTAGATACTTGAGTATAGACTTAAATTAAACATAACAACTTTCAGTTAAGGAGGTTATCCCATGAAAGTGTTAATTATTGAAGATGATGTTGTGATTGCCCAAGCCTTGGCGGACTATTTGGCTAAATGGCAACTAGAAGCAGTTATTTTAAAAGATTTCCTTCAGGTGCTTGAAGAAGTTCAAAGCCAACAACCGCATTTAATCCTCTTAGATATTAATCTACCTTATTTTAATGGATATCATTGGTGTTCTGAAATCCGTAAATTCTCCCAAGTACCGATTATCTTTATTTCTTCTATGAATGACAAGATGGACATGATTATGGCCATGCAATTGGGGGGCGATGACTTTATTAGTAAGCCCTTGGATATGACTTTGACTTTATCCAAGATTCAAGCACTCTTACGGCGGTCCTATGAATTTACCGAACCCCAAGTGGCAGCCCTGAACCGTTTAACTTATGAGGACTTAGTTTTAGACCGACTCCAAGCTAAACTACTATACCAAGGCCATGAGATAGACTTAACCCACACCGAATTACAAATTCTCCAGGTCTTGTTCCAAGCCCAACCGGCCTTTGCCAGTCGTCAAACTATTCTCGATGCTTGTTGGCAGAATGATCAATTTATTGATGATAATACCTTGGCTGTTAATATGACACGGATCCGCAAGAAATTACGGCCTTATGCTTTGGATACCTGGCTACAAACTAAGAAAAATCATGGCTATGCCTTACGTAAGGAGGCGTAGCTGATGATTGATTTTCTCTGGAAGCAAAAACGGAGTCAACATGCTTTTTTTATCAGCCTTATTTTACTCTTAATCATTATCTTTTACTTATATGATTTGGACTGGGCAGTTCTACAATTATGTTTGGGCTTATTTTTGCTAGTTTATCTGATCTACTTAGTCCTACAAAGTATGGATTACCGTAAGGGTCAGGTCACTGAGCAAGAATTTATCCAGCTTCAAAGTGAATTTCAAGCCTACCGCAATCAACAAATCCAAAGTCAAAATGACTTGGAAGATTATTTCTTGATGTGGGTCCATCAAATCAAGACTCCGATTGCCGCTAGTCATATGTTGTTAGATCAAAGTTCGAATGAGAATTCTGGTCTTAAAAAGCAACTGATTCAAATTGAAAATTATGCCAATATGGCCATGAACTATTTGAAGTTAAATGACCCCAGTCGGGATATGGATTTGAGTCCGGTTAAAGTCGATGACTTAGTTCGCCCTTTGCTTAAACGGTATCGTCTCCACTTTATTGAAAAAAATATTAAGTTGGCCTATCAAGTCAGTGACCAGATGGTGGTGACTGAGGCTAAATTAGCGGGCCTTATGATTGAGCAAATTCTAAATAATGCGCTAAAGTATAGCCAAGGAGGGCAGATTTCTATTTTTTTTGATGCGACCAGCCAAGTATTAAGTATTAAAGACCAGGGTCCGGGGATTCCGAGTCAGGACCTGCCTAAGATTTTTGATCGGGGCTATTCAGGTTTTAATGGCAAGTTGGAAGAGAAATCTTCCGGACTAGGCCTTTACCTAGTGGCATTAATTGCTAAACGTTTGGGCCACCAGGTAACGGTTGAGTCTGAGTTGGGCCAGGGTAGCCAATTTAATCTTTCTTTTAAGGCGGCTAATCTTTCAATTATGTAAGATTAGCGGCTTTTTTGTTAGATTAAATAAAGGCAGCTAAGCCCTAAACCTCTTATACTAAGCTTAAGCAAGTTTAAAGGAGGAAGTATAATGTTATTAGAAGTTAAACACGTTAAAAAAATATATCAAAGTGGTCCTAGTCAAACGATTGCCTTACGGGATGTTGATTTTTCCTTAGATAAGGGCGAATATGTTGCGATTATGGGGGAATCAGGTTCAGGTAAATCAACCCTCTTAAATTTATTAGCGACGTTTGACCAAGCTAGTCAAGGTTCAATTCATTTAGCTGGTCAAGATTTAGCCCAAATTAAAGCGGATAAAGTAGCCCAATTCCGCCGGGATATGATTGGTTTTGTTTTTCAAGATTTTAATGTCCTCGATCATTTATCTAATCGGGATAATATTCTCTTGCCCTTGGTCTTGAATAACCAAAAGGTAGCCCAAATGGAAGCTCGCTTAAATGAATTGGCACCGCTCTTAGGGATTGAAGCCTTATTAGATAAATATCCTTACCAAGTGTCCGGCGGCCAACGGCAACGAATTGCCATTGCGCGGGCCTTGGTGGCGCAACCGGATATTGTCTTAGCCGATGAACCTACTGGGGCCTTGGATTCCAAATCTTCTCGCCAAATTTTAGACCTATTTATCCGCTTGAATGAAATGGGGCATACTCTTTTGATGGTGACCCACTCATCTGCTGCGGCAGCGACAGCTAACCGGGTTCTATTTATTAAGGATGGGATTATCTTCCATGAACTATACCGGGGGCAAGCAACCGAGGCGGACTTCCAAGACCGGATTAACCACGCCCTAGCTGTCTTGGCGAAGTAGGGGGTGGACAAGATGACTCATCGTTTATTGTTTAAATTAGCTAAGGAAACCCTTGCTAAACAAAAACAGATTTACATACCATATTTATTAGCTATTTCGGTCATGATGGCCATGCAATATATCATGATGTCTTTGATTAATAATGCCTATATTCAATCTAAACGGGCCGAAGTGACCACCTTGGTGGTAATGGCTGTCTTTTTCTCAGGAATTTTATCGGTGATTTTTATTCTCTATGCCAATCAGTTTATCTTTAAACAACGGCGCAAGGAATTTGCCTTGTACCAAGTCCTAGGTATGGAAAAGAAACATATTGGCCGTTTGATTCTTTTTGAAAATTTAATGGCCAGTCTAATAACTAGTGTGACGGCTATTTGTTTAGGTTATGGCCTCGGTCATTTACTCTTTATGGCCTTGAACCGCTTGATGCGTGATACCGGAGCTACAGTCATGGATTATCCTTTTGATTCTTGGGCGGCCTTGCTGACCTTTGCTGTCATTGTTGTCGTTTTCCTATTTTTAACCTTATTGAATCGCTGGTTTTTAAGTCGCGTGCAGGTGGCTGATTTAATGCATACCGCCAATGCAGGTGAAGGCGAGCCCAAGAGCCGCTGGATTATTTTAGTGGTGGGTGTCGTCACATTGCTAGCTGGTTATTACTTAGCTTTGGTGACGGAAGGATTTATGTCTTCTCTTTTAATTTTCTTTATCTCTATCTTTTTGGTGATGTTTGCGACCTTTGCTTTGATGGTTTCCTTATCAATTATTATTCTTAAGGCCTTGAAAGCTAAGAAAAATTATTACTATGATGCTAAACACTTTTTCTCTATCTCAGGTTTATTGGCCCGCATGAAGTCAAATTCTGTTTCTTTAGCTGGTCTAGCGGTCCTTTGTACCGGCATTATCCTGACCTTTGGGACCACCCTAACCCTCTATTTGGGGATGGATCACCAGGTCCAACGGTCTATGGCGCGCGATTATTCGATTAAATTTGTAGATCGTGGGGCTGATGCTAGTACTAGTCTTCCTGACCAGCAAGACAAAGTAGCGGAACAATTACTTGCCAGTAAAGACCTGAATGATTTAATCAAAGGTCAATCCTTATTTTTGACTATGCTTAATCAAGACGGTGCTTTGATACCCTTAGACCAAGGGACTTCGACCCCTAATAACTATTCGTATGTCGTTGTTGAATTGGTGGATAATTATAATAAAGTTCATGGAACGGATTATCACCTAGAGGGCCATCAAGCCTTGTTTACCTCAAGTCTTAGTCGTTTCCAAAATCAAAAACAATTAAAGCTAGCTGATCAGACTTTTGATTTAAAACACTTAACAATAGATGATATTCCTACTAATTTGGTGGGCAATATTTTCTATTTAGTGGTGGCAGGACCAGACCAATTAAAGCAAATCCAATCGGTCGTGACAGATTTAGATTTAGAAGGAAAGCCGGTCAAAGCGCCCATTAAATATTCACTTGATTTTAATTTAGGGCAAGATCAAGACTTCAATGAAGCTGACCTAGAAGCTTTACAAGGGCCTGAAACTAATCTAGTCTTAACTAAGCGTAAAGATTTATCGCAAGAAATCTATGGCTACTATGGTGGTTTCTTATTTTTGGGGATTGTTGTGGGTATCGTCTTGTTTGTTTGCATTACCTTGATGCTTTATTTCAAACAGTTATCAGAGGGCTTAGACGATCGGGCTAAGTATCAGACGATGAAACAGGTCGGTTTATCCCAAAGTCTAATTAAACAAACCATTCATCAACAAGTCCTTTGGATTTTCTCCTTGCCCTTAGTCGTGGCCCTAATTCATGCCTTGGTCGCGCATAAAATTATGTTCGAGTTGTTATCATTATTTGCTATCCGCAACCAAAAACTATTTTTATTAGGCTACGGCTCAGTCTTCATAGGCTTCATCTTAGTCTATTATATTATCTACAAATTAACCTCTAGTGTGTATTATCGGATGATCAACCAAGAATAATTATAAGACCCAATTTAGCTGCCGCTAGGTTGGGTTTTTTATAGTTCGAATTATTAAAGAATTGCTTTGAATCCCTGATTTTATTATGAAAAGTGAACTCAATGATTTGAGTTCACCGCTAAAAAATAATAGAAAGATCACCTGTTCAAACAAATTTTTATTGCATTTGCCGCAACCTGTGCTATTCTATAACTAGCTTAAAAATTTGTTTAACCATATTTTTAGGTAACTCAGCAATTTTGAGCAATTTAAGAAAAAGGAAGGTTTTGGATGAATAAAGAACAATTGGATTTAATGAAGAATGGTCAAGGGTTTATTGCAGCATTAGATCAATCAGGCGGCTCAACCCCTAAAGCCTTAGCCCAATATGGAATTTGTGAAGATGCATATGATAATGATCAAGCAATGTTTGATCTAGTCCATGAAATGCGGACGCGAATTATGACTTCGCCAAGTTTTACAGGCGAAAAAATCTTGGGGGCCATTCTTTTTGAACAAACCATGGACCGTAAAGTCAACGGTCAATATACCGCAGACTATTTATGGTCTAAACATATTATTCCATTTGTAAAAGTTGACCAAGGCTTGGCCAAGCAAGAAAATGGCGTACAACTAATGAAGCCTTTGGATAAATTACCAGACCTATTAAAACGCGCCAATGAACGTGGTATTTTTGGGACCAAAATGCGGTCAAATATTCTTGAATTGAATGAAAAAGGGATTGCCGCTGTTGTTGAACAACAATTCCAAGTAGCTAAGGAAATCTTAGCAGCTGGCTTAATGCCAATTATTGAACCTGAGGTCAATATTCATGCTGTGGATAAAGAAGCTATTGAAGAAGTCCTTAAAAAAGAATTGTTACGGGGTCTTGAAAGCTTAGGTGAAGGGCAACAAGTTATGTTTAAGTTAACTATCCCAAGTAAAACAAATCTTTACCAAGAATTAGTCAACCATCCTAAAGTGGTTCGCGTGGTTGCCTTATCAGGTGGTTATCCAGTTGACCAAGCTAATGAATTATTAGCCCAAAATCATGGTATCATTGCATCATTTTCAAGAGCTTTGGTCCAAGATTTAAATGTTGAACAATCTGATAAGGAATTTAATGAAAGCCTAGGTCAGGCAATCGAATCAATCTATCAAGCTTCAATTAAATAATTGAGTAGCCATTCTTTCTAAACAAAATTCTCTCAAAAACTCTAAATCTATATAAAAAATAATCCTCTAACCCTTAGCTGCAACTATTGGTTAGGGGATTTTGGTATTAAAATAGCTACCGAGTATTCCGGTAGCAAGCAAATGATAGGTAAAGAATTTTATTCCCAGATTACTTCGTAATAGTCCATGTTCTCTTTAAGTTTTAGGGGATAGTTGGACCGATAGTAACTACATTGGGCATCTTGTTCTAAATATAGATAAAAGTCTTTGGGATAGATGGATAAAATTTTGGAATAGGTATTACTTTGATCGATGATAATCGATTTAATTTCCTCATCGGATTGGAACCAATCTGTCGATAAATGGAAATAGCCACCGGGTGCAATTTTGGTTTCATATTTAAGAATTGAAAGAATATCATGCTTCATTTGATTACCCCCCCTTATTTATTTAAGTTAAATAAATTATAGCATAAAAGCGCTTTCTTTTGTATTAGCATTATGAAAGTACGATAAAAATATGCAAAATTCTCTTGACCCTTTTTGAAAATTTGGGTAAAATAAATTTTGTCGTTTGGGGGCGTAGCTCAGTTGGGAGAGCGCAACACTGGCAGTGTTGAGGTCGTCGGTTCGAGACCGATCGTCTCCATTTATAGATTGTTAGTGGTTTCTAACAAGCTCTGAAGCTTGTTATGAAGCCATTTTTATTTTTGGCCAATTTCCAGTGAATGCCATAAATTACCCTAAATGGCATTCATTCTTGAGAAGATTCTCTTGACGTCATGACAAATCACTCAAAAAGGTATACAATGATTATTAAGTTGTCCTCGTAGCTCAGCTGGATAGAGCGTTTGCCTCCTAAGCGAAAGGCCGGCAGTTCGAATCTGCCCGGGGACGTATTAATATAAAAAGGGACTGGGCAAAAAGCCCAGTCCCTTTTATTAAACTAAAAACCAGATATTTTAGCCCAGTAGTTGAGTGAAAATATGAGCTCAACTACATTTATCCGAGTGCTCCAGCAAGCGAAAATCACAGATTCTCTACTTCTTGTCCGCTCCCTTTTATTTTTGCCATTATATATGCTTTATCATGCTGTATTAATGAGCTTGTTCTTATCAGCTCATAGTCAAAAAAATTAATTTGTAAAAATAAAAACAAAGTGTCAGACTTTTTCTATTCACTTGTTGCACCAAGATAGACCGCTTATTTTAGGAATTAAATCACAATAGAATTGAATATATTTTGCTAAAATTTCGTTTTTATATTGAAAACCTATAATTAAACTGATATATTTAAATCGTGATAATTCAACTCTGGTTTAAATCAACCTAGATCACATTTGTCGTTTTATCTTTGCACTGAAGTTTTTGTATATTGTGTCACTGTTTTGTTTTTAGCGATTGAATATATTTAACTTGAGGAAGTGATGATATGAAAAAATGGTTAAAAGGTCTCTTGGTGTTAGGTAGTTTGTGTCATGGCTTTGGAACGGTTCTTGTCTCAGCTGAAAATAAAGTTTCTTTAGAGGAATTTATTGAAAATGCTAGTCAATTGGATGAGGAAGAAAAAATTGCTGAGGAGGGACGACTCTGGTCAACCTTTAATGTAGATATTCCTGAGGAGGGTGAACTTAAAGGAACGGCAAATGTTGGTGGAGCAATTATCTTTGATCCTAACCAGCTAGAACTTACCCAATTAGCTGGGATGCTAGATTGTCAGGTTAGTGGAAGCTTGCTTGACCAAATGTTTCCTGAGGCTGACGAAACTGATGAACACCTAGTCTATAATATCTATGTAAAAGATCAGATTGGTTATGTAAAAGAAAATGATACCTGGCATGTTGAAGCCATCGAAGATGACATGGACGAAATGGCCAAGGATATAAAAGAATTTCTGGCTAACCGCCACCAATATCTACCTAAAATTAACTCTGATTGGCTGCCTTTTATTGAAACGTATTTTGACTATACCAATGATGGAAACCAAGCAAGGATTGTACTAAAGAAAGATCGAGACGGTCAACAACTCCTGAATGATTTGAAGCCCTTAATTGATTATGACAAGTTGATAAAAGATGGTTTAGACCAATATCTAGCTGACCAAGCTAGCTTAGACGGTTCGAATAATGCCGCAGAGGCAACTGAACTATATAAAGGAATGGTTGACCAGGTTCTAGTTTACATTATTGATCGGGTCAATGACTTCCAAATGACTTTTGATGCTAAAACCTATCGTTTATTATCGGTTAATTCTGATTTTAAATTTGAGGATGATAGTCTGCGTCAATTATTTGCTGAAGTAATTCAAGCTAGCATGGAAGCGGAAGAACGATTATCAGGCTCATCAGGAAGTAGTAGTCAAGGAGAGACTGAAGCCAGTGGTCTTGCAGCAGTTGAAAGACAGATGGAAATGATTCGAGCCATGATACCTGAAATTAATATTAATTTGCAAGCGGGGTATGAAGCATTAGCGACTGGTGACGATGTTAAGATCGAACTACCAAGTGATGCACCAACCTATGACCCAGACGCTGAATCTAGTTCAGACATGGAAACAAGTTCAGAAAATGAATCAGTTTTTGAATCTGAGTAGCTCATCTTAATAATAGACAAAAAAATGGAGCTGGGTAAAAAAGTCCAGCTCCATATTATTTATAGTAGGATACTATCTTGCTTAGATAAAAGAATAAAATTCAAGTCACCCGCTTGCTTCATTTTCCCTGAAAAATTATCTACTTAATCAGTCTTAGTCAAATGCTTGACTGAGGATTTTAACCACTTGCTCTTGTTGGACTTTGGGTGTAATTGTAGCTTGGCCATCGCCTTTTTGCGGACCATAATTACCAAAACCGGCATGATTCCCGCCTTTAATCCTTATATAGGAGGTGTTTTTGGGGAGGCGGTGTTTGCCATCTTCATAAGCATCTTTTTTAATAATTAGGTCTTGGTCGCCAACAAGGGACCAGACAGGAAACTGAGCTTGGGCTAGGTTCGTCTTGTGACTAGGGTAGGCAGCTAATAAGAGCAGGCCAGCTACAGTTCCTTTTTTCAAGCTTAAAGAATTTTGTGCCGCCATGACGCCACCAAGGGAATGACCAGCTAAGATGACTTGACTCAAGTGTTTGTCTTCAATTAACTTGATTGCTGCCTGGGATTCCAAGATAGGTAGGTCAAGATTGGTTTTAAGTAAATAAGTGTCAAACCCAGCCTGAGCCAATTGGAGTGCCAGTTGGCCGTAGGCCTGACTATCAACTAAAGCACCATTATAGAAGACAACCGTTTGGAGACGTTTCTTGTCTGGATTAGCTGGGAAGTAGAAGGCTTGGTCTTGATTTTGGACCTGCTTAGCGGCGGTGATTTGCTGCAGGCTTTCTTGGTTAGCGGGGTAAGCTTGACTCTTTAAAAAGGCTAGGCCGCCTCCAATAATCAGGGCTAGGATAATTAAAAGAGATAAAAGAATTTTTTGATATTTTTTACGCAAATGATAGATCCTTTCTGAGCCTTGGTATAGCATAGAAATCAGACCTAAGACCTTGGTGGTGCACTCTGACCTAGGGTATATTAAAATAAAGTAAAAAGAAAGAAGGATTCTTATGACATTTCTAGGAAATTTAATTTGGCTGGTCTTTGGTGGTCTACTCTCAGCCATCGCTTGGTTTTTTGTGGGCTGTGTTTGGTGTCTCACGATTATTGGGATTCCCATAGGACGGCAGTGTTTTAAGATTGCTCATCTCACACTGGCCCCTTTTGGTAAAGATATCATGCAATCCACAGATAGCGGGTCTCTCTTATTGAACTTGATCTGGATTATCTTTGGGGGCGCAGAATTGGCAGTGAGCCACCTCATATTAGGCTTAATTTTGTGTATGACAATTATTGGGATTCCTTTCGGTAAGCAGCATTTTAAGTTAGCTATCTTATCCTTGATGCCGATTGGAACGCGGATTTATTAGTCGCCAGCTTAGGAATCCTTTCAAAATAAATAAGTCTTTAAAAAGCTTAGCATTTTGTTCTAGGCTTTTTTTGTGGTGTTTTGGCCCAAGTGACTTGCTTTATTCTAATAACCGTAGGAGGCATAGACCCTTAAATCAAAGCCTCTCTTGTTTAGACTTACCCCGTAAATTAAAAGCAATCAGGGATAATAAACCTAACTTCAATTGACGCCATCTAAAAAAAGATTTATCCTAAATATACACTTAAACTACCTCTAATTGATAGGGATAAAGAATTTTCTAGGGGATAGTCTAGGGTTCATAGTAGTAGTAAGTCTTGTTAAACTAATATGATAGAAAAGAAGGGATTTCATTGACAAAATATATCCATGCTAAAGCCATCGTACTAGATACTGAAACGGTTGAAAATGCCTATCTAGCCATAACTGACCAAGGCCTCTTTGGTGAGATTGTAAAAGATCTTCCTGCAGGAGGAGAAGTGATCGATTACAGTGACTACACCCTCGCACCTGGCTTGGTTGATACTCATATTCATGGCTATAAATCCCATGATGTGATGGACAACGACTTTGAGGGGATTAAAGTGATGTCAGAAGGCCTACTAGCCTGTGGGGTTACTTCATGGTTGCCCACGACCTTAACCGATTCGGTAGAAAACTTGAATGCAGTATGTAAGACCATTGGCGATCATTATCAAGAAGTAACCGGCGCCAAAATCCGTGGTATTTTCTTAGAAGGACCTTACTTTACTGAAAAACACAAGGGGGCCCAAAATCCTAAATACATGGGGGATCCTTCTATTGATCAATTAGACCAATGGAATGACTTATCAGGTGACCTAGTTAATAAAATAGCGATTGCGCCGGAACGTAAGGGCGTGACTGACTTTATTAAATTTGCCTCAAGTAAGGATATCCACACTGCTTTAGCTCATAGTGATGCTACTTATGACCAAGCTAAAGCGGCTGTTGATGCGGGTGCCAATATCTTTATCCATACTTTTAATGGCATGTCTGGCTTGCACCACCGTGAACCCGGTATGGTTGGGGCAGCCCTAACGCTGAAAGATGTTTTTGCTGAGTTGATTTGTGACGGACACCATGTTCATCCCGTTGCGGCTGATATTGTGATGAAAACTCGGGGTACGGATGAAACGGTCTTAATCACTGACTGTATGCGGGCTGGTGGCTTGGGTGAGGGGCCATCCCGTCTAGGTGAGTTTGAAGTTGAAGTTAAAGATGGAGCAGCACGCTTAAAAGAATCAGGTAACCTAGCGGGTTCAATCTTAGAATTAATCCAAGCGGTGCAAAATGTGGTCGCCTGGGAAATAGCTTCCTTACCCGATGCTTTGAGAATGGCTTCCTTAAATCCAGCCAAATCAGTTAATATTGATAATGTATGTGGACGGATTAAAGCAGGTTATGCAGCTGATTTTATTTTAGTTGATGATCAAGGCCACTTGCAGGCTACCTACTTGGATGGTCAAGAACGATTCCACGCCTAAGTAATTTTCTTCATATAAATAGCAAATCAGAACCCCAAAAATTGGTCGCTGTGGCCAAT
>NZ_AENN01000002.1:0-10449 GCF_000183205.1 Eremococcus coleocola ACS-139-V-Col8
AAAAAGGTAGGAGGGTGGTTTGTTTTATTATTTAAATGGTTTCAAGTCCGTGACTAATACTCCGGCGAAGATTAAGCCGCCGCCTATTATCATTTGCCAGACCAAGGGTTCAGCTAATAAAATCATGGCCGTAACCATGCCCCAGAACGATTCGGTGGATAGGATAATCGCCGCTTCTTCCGAGCTAGTAAAACGTTGGCTATGTGTTTGTAGGCTGTAGCCTACTAGCGTGGTGATCAAGCCAATATAGACAACTGGCGCAAGCGCCGGCATGGATAGGTTGAGTGGTCCATTACCATTTAGGAACACCATCAGCCAAGATAGGGTAGCCGCAGTCCCCATTTGAATTAGCATAATCTTCCAAGTAGCCATGGATTGTCCTACAATTTGGGTGTAAATTAAATGGCCTGCAAAAAAGCCGGCCCCAAGAAGGGTTAGATAGTCTCCTATATTTAGACTCAGACTTACTCCGTCCTTAGTAAATGAGGTCAAGCCCACACCTACCAAGGCCAGACATGCCCCGATAATCGCATTCTTAGATAGGTGGGTTCGATAGATAAAATACAAAAGAAAAGGGACCATAACCACATTGACCGCTGTTAGAAAGGCATTTTTGGAAGCTGTGGTGAAGTTCAGGGCATAGGTCTGACACAAGTAGGCTAGGGTGAGGAGACAGCCTAAGCTGATGCCTTTTTTTAAGTCCGATTGGCTGATTTCTTTGAGCCGAGGCCAGCGCCAAATCAGTAGGCCTAGAAAGGCCAAGCTAAAGCGAAGGGCAATGACTTGGTAGGCGGAGTAGTGAGTCAGAGCTAAGCTAGAGACTGTGAAACCCGACCCCCAGATGATGGCGGTAACCACTAGGCCTAGGCGGCCCCAACGATGGTAGTCTTTCATGAGCAGATCCTTTCTGATATTAATCTAAAAACCCTAACCAATGGTCAAAGTCTGGCCAGTTTGGTTAGGGTTTTTGGATTGAGTTTTGACCAAAAGTTCCGGTTTAATAAAACTCGAATGATTTTCGGTTAAAAGATTCCGGTTTAATGAAACTCGAATGATTTCCTACCAAAAAAATCCGCTTTAAAATACTGGAATTTTTTCTGACCAAACAGTCGATATCACTTTTTTAACGGTCTCCATTATAAATTGTATTCCGTACTAAGACATAATCTACGTGGCGTAGAGCCTTCAAGGAATTACCGCCAGCATAAGAAATGGCAGACTGTAAGTCTTGTTGCATTTCGATTAAGGTATCAGCTAAGTGACCCCGGGTTGGAATCATTTCAATTTTGCCTTCGACATTCTTGTGTTCACCTTTTTGATATTCAGAGGCAGACCCGAAATATTCTTTAAAAACTTTGCCATCAATTTCCCGGCTAGTTCCAGGACTTTCTACGTGGGCAGCTAAAAGAGATCCAATCATAACCATGCGGGCACCAAAACGAATCGCTTTGGCAATATCACCATTATGACGGATACCTCCATCGGCAATAATTGGTTTAGTGGCTGCTTTAGCACAGAGACGAATCGCAGCTAATTGCCAACCGCCGGTCCCAAAACCAGTTTTAAGTTTAGTAATACATACTCGGCCTGGACCCACTCCAACTTTGGTGGCGTCCGCACCAGCTAATTCGAGCTCACGTACACCTTCAGGAGTACCAACATTACCCGCAATTAAGAAGGATTCTGGTAAGTATTCTTTAATAAAATGAATCATATCAATGACATATTCTGAATGGCCATGAGCCACATCAATGGTGATATATTCTGGAATAATCTTCTCAGCAGCTAATTCACGGATAAAATCGAATTCATTATCTTTAATCCCGACTGAGATTGATGCGAACAAGCCTTTTTCATGCATTTTTTGGATGAAAGGTTTACGGGCTGCTTCATCAAAGCGATGCATAATATAGAAATAATCGTTAGCTGCAAACCATTCTGCCAGTTCTTCATTAATAACAGTCTGCATATTAGCGGGTACTACCGGAATTTTAAATGTCCGCTTGCCTAATTGAATGCTAGTGTCACATTCAGACCGGCTTTGGACAATACATTTATTAGGGATTAATTGCACATCTTCAAAATCAAAAACTTCCACGAGATCACCTTTCGTTTATGGGTTGGACCTTTCCAGCTAAGTCAAATTCTTAACATAGATTTATATAATATCAAAAGTACTTACTGAGTCAAAAAAATTTTACACTAGCTTCCACTACTCTCCGAGCGCGAACATGGCTGCAATTCGTTTATTCCCCATCAGGGTACATAGCATCAATCCGAGCTTGGATTTCTTGGTCATTGACAAAATCTTCATAACTTGTTTTCAAGCGGTCGAAGGCTCCAGTTGGAGTTAATTCAATTACCCGGTTACAAGTTGTATTCAAGACTTCAAAGTCGTGGGAAGCAATCAAAATTGCCCCTTTGAACTTAATCAAGCCATCATTTAAAGCGGTAATAGATTCCAAGTCCAAGTGATTGGTTGGTTGATCCATGACCAAGACATTGGCTTTGGATAACATCATTTTCGAAAGTAAACAACGTACTTTTTCGCCCCCAGAGAGGACATTAACAGGTTTCATTACATCATCACCAGAGAATAGCATCCGGCCTAAGAAAGATCTTAAGAAGGTATTATCTTGTTCTTCCTTGTCAGCATATTGCCGTAACCAGTCGACAATGTTCATAGTATTATTATCGAATTCATCAGCAGAATTCCGTGGCAAGTAGGTTTGAGAAGTAGTAACGCCCCATTCAAAACTTCCTGCGTCTGGCTCAGTCACGCCCATAATAATGTCAAAGAAAGCAGTCGTGGCTAAGTCATTACGAGAGACAAAAGCTACCTTATCTTCCCGGTTCAAGGAGAAGGTAATATTGTCCAGGACTTTTTCACCGTCAATGGTCTTGGACAAACCTTCAACGCGTAATAAGTCATTCCCGATTTCGCGATTTGGACTGAAGCCAACATAAGGATACTTACGGGAAGAGGGTTGGATATCATCCAAGGTAATTTTGTCTAACATTTTCTTCCGTGAAGTTGCTTGTTTAGATTTAGAAGCATTGGCAGAGAAACGTGCAATGAAATCTTGTAATTCTTTAATCTTTTCTTCTTTTTTGGCATTTTGATCTGCCATCATCTTAGCCGCTAATTGGCTGGATTGAAGCCAGAAATCGTAGTTACCTACGTAGAGCTTAATCTTACCGAAGTCCACGTCGGCCATGTGAGTACATACCGTGTTCAAGAAGTGACGGTCATGGGATACCACAATAACAGTATTGGGGAAGTCAAGGATAAAATCAGACAACCATTCGATAGCTTGGGCATCCAAACCGTTGGTTGGTTCGTCGAGGAGTAGATTATCTGGTTTTCCAAATAAGGCTTGAGCAAGTAAAACTTTGATTTTATCGGCTTCAACTAAGTCCCGCATATATTGGCGGTGCATATCAGTGGGAATACCTAAACCTTGTAACAAGTCTGAGGCTTCAGCTTCAGCTTCCCACCCCCCCATTTCGGCAAATTGAGATTCTAATTCACCGGCGCGAATTCCATCTTCATCGGTGAAATCCGCCTTCATATAAATAGCATCTTTTTCTTTCATGATATTAAAAAGTTCTTTATGTCCCATCATAACGGTGTCCATGACGGTTTGGTCTTCAAAACCGTAGTGGTTTTGGTTTAAGACGGCTAACCGTTCGTCTGGATCCATAGAGACATTCCCGGTGGTGGGGGTGATTTCGCCAGAAAGAATCTTTAAGAATGTCGATTTACCGGCTCCATTGGCCCCAATTACCCCATAACAATTGCCTGGAGTAAAAGTTATATTTACTTCATCAAATAATTTACGGTCAGGAAACTGTAAACTTACGTTTGATACATTAATCATGCGCTAGCATCCTCCTATTGATTTGTAGTGTTGAATCATGCATCAACCACCAGCATGTATTGTAACATATTTATTCCTAAAAAGGATAATATGTAGAAACTAAGCAATGGATTATTATGAAGCAAATGGAACAGGGACAAGTGGAGTAGGCTATTATAGGTTATTGGATTCAAAAAGCAAAGGTATTTTTTACTCATTAGGCATTCCTAAAAAAACCAGTCTAAGGAGAAATTCCAGAGACTGGCTCTTTAGGTTTATAGGTTTTTATTTTTTTTGACTTGGCTAAACAGAGTGCAGATGATACTGAAAATCAGGCTAGGAAGTAACCATTCAAAGCCGAATTGACTGAGAGGAAGTTGACCTAGGGCATCGCCTAAGGTGTCTAAGGCATGGTTACCATTCATCTGATTAACTAGAACAAAGGCTTGGCTAATGGAGATAAGACCCGCTCCGACAACGGCACCTAGATAAGTTGATTTATATTTAATTTGTTTATCAAAAATCGACCACAGGATGAGGCTTATCACGATTGGGTAAATACCGGTGAGGATTGGAACCGCAATTGATATAAGGGCATCGACACCAAGGAGAGATAAAAATAATTCTACCAAAATAGCTAGGCTGACTACGGTTCGATAGGATAGCTTGTTTTGACTGAGTTCAGCAAAGTATTGGCCACAAGTTGAAGTGAGTCCAACGGCAGTAGTTAAGCAGGCTAGGGAGACCATCAGGGCCATAATGATTTGACCGGACCGGCCAAAAAGTTGGGCAATTAGACTTGTCAAGATAGGAATCCGATCTTGGTCTAAGTTAATTTGGCCGCTGAATTTGGCACCAGTATAGATTAGACCACCGTAGACTGTTGCTAAGAGGACAAAGGCCACAAAGGAAATGGCAAGAATCATTCTGTGTTGGTCTTTTTGCTTATGATAACCACTTTGGATTAGGCTAGTTAAGACAATGCCGGCCATGAGCGGAGACCCAATCCCATCCATGGTTTGGTAACCTTCCTTGAAGGATCGGACAAATAAGTCACTAGGCAGGTCAGTTAGAAGGTCAGGGCTAGGAACTAGTAGAGCTTTTACCACAATGATAAAGGTAAGAAGGAGTAAGCCAGGGGTTAGGTATTTGCCGATTTTATCGATAACTTGACTTGGATTCAAGCAGAGTAGGTAGGTGATCCCGAAAAAGACTAGGGCAGTCAGCCAATTAGGGATAGCAGGGTTAAGGCCTTGGACGAGAATTTCATGAACCGTTGCACCTGTTCTTGGCACCGAGAAGAAGGGGCCAATCAGGAGAATGGATATCGCACCTAGAATCTTTGAAAAGTTAAGACTCAAGCGTTTACCTAAATCTGTGGCCCTCCCTCCTAAACTCGCAGTGACCACAACTCCTAAAATCGGAATGATTGGGTCGGATAAGAGGAAGCCTAGTGCGGCTTGGGGCCAGTTTTGACCGGATATGAGTCCAAGATATGGCGGAAAAATGAGATTTCCGGCGCCAAAAAAGATGGCGAAGAGGGCGAAACCGCCAATGATAATATCACGATGTTTTTTTGACATGGGTCAACTCCTTTTCTTTTGCCTCTCTATTATAGGCTAAAGGGGGTAGGGTCTTCAAAGGAATTTTTGGAATTGGGAAATAAACCGTTTTGTGCAGATATTTTTTGAAGCTCTTATGGAAGCTGGTCATGAGATAAAAGCTAAGCACTGGCTAGCTGGTATGTACTTTAGGGCAAGAAAGAAGTCCCTGCCGGTTGGACAGGGGCTGATTAAAGTATTAGTTTTCGATTAAGGCGAGGTCACGGTCAGAAATGTCTGTGACCGGAATTAGGATTTCTGGCCCACAAGCTAGACTTGGCACTTTAGCGCTTAGTCTAGCCGTCGCCAGAACAGTCTGGAGCTTGCCAAGCAAGCGGAAGCCGGTCCCAGTCACAGTGCCTTTCTAGAGCGTGGCCGTAGCAGCAGCTTATTTAATTTTTCAAGTTCTTAACGGAAACGTTGTAAGATTCGTTCAAACCAAGATTTATTTTCTTTGACCTGCATAACCTCTTTGACTTGAGTTTCTTGAGCTTTTTGTGCTTGAGCTAATTGGATTTCTTGTGCATTAACCTGAATCTCACTGGCATCTGGCCGAACATAAGTGCCATCGGTTTGTAGAATCCGAGCCTTAAGCGTGTCGGATAATTGTAACTTAAGGATTTCGATGATGGTATCTTCAATTTCCTTATCCAAAATAGGAAACTCAATTTCCACCCGTTTAATCATATTCCGTGTCATCATATCAGCGGATGAGAGGAAGAGATGGTGGTGACCATTGCGGTTGAAGAAGTAAACCCGACTATGTTCGAGGAAGCGACCGACAATCGACCGGACACGAATGTTTTCAGAAACACCAGGCACACCTGGCTTCAAACAACATATACCCCGGATAATTAAATCAATCTGAACCCCTGCTTGGCTAGCTTCATAGAGAGTCTTAATCAATTGTTTATCTGTTAGGGAATTCATCTTGGCAATAATCTGGCCATTCCCGTACTCTTGTTGGAATTTAATTTCATCTTCAATATAGTCTTGTAGGGAGTCACGAATTTCAAATGGTGACACATGCAGGTGTTTATATTGAGGCCGTTCAGAATAACCGGAAAGGAAGTTGAAGAAATTAGAGGCATCTTGGGTGAGTTCATCTTTGGCTGACATTATCCCCATATCGGTATAAATTTTGGCGGTTTTGTCGTTATAGTTACCGGTTCCTAAATGGACATAGCGACGAATCCGATCAGCTTCTTTCCGGATAATTAAGGTGATTTTAGAGTGGGTCTTGAGTTCGGATACCCCGTATAGGACATGACACCCGGCATCTTCTAATTCTCGTGCCCAATAAACATTATTTTCTTCGTCAAAACGGGCCTTAAGTTCCACTAGGACTGTTACTTCTTTACCATTTTCGGCCGCCTTCTTAAGAGCAGCAATAATTGGTGAGTGTTTAGATACCCGATAGAGGGTCTGTTTAATTGAAATTGTTTCCTCGTCTTCGGCCGCTTCTTGGACTAGGTTGACGATTGGATCGAAAGAGTCATAAGGATGGTTAAAGAAAAGATCTTTTTTTCGGATGGCTTCAAATAGACTTTGACCTTGGTGGTCAGGATTTAGATAAGGTGTGAACGGAGGGTATGAAGCTTCAGGATGTTGGTCCCGTAAAGTTTCAATAAAGTCAAATAAGAAGGTTAGATCTAAAGGACCATTGATGGGATAAATATCCCGCTTCTTCATATTTAAACGGTCCTTAAGAAAGTCAATATGGTCTTCTTGATAGTCTGCATCATAAGAGCTATCGAGTTCTAAGCGGACAGCAAAGCCGTTCCGGCGTTGTTTGACATAGTCTTCCATTAATTCTAAGAGGTCTTCAGCATTATCTTCAATGATATCAAAGTCAGCCGACCGTGTAATCCGGAAAGGATAAGCGTAGTTGATACTATAACCGATAAATAATTTATCTAAATGACTGATAATTAGATCTTCAATGAAAAGGTAGCGGTGAGGTGTTTGATGAGCTTTAAGTAAAATTAAGCGATCTAGCAGGGCAGGTACGGGAATAAGTGCCAAGTGGTCTTCACCCTCTTTAGATAGGCTCACAAATATATTAAGCGCTTTGTTATTCAAATGGGGGAAAGGCCGATAAGCGTCAACCCCAAGCGGAGATAGGGTGGGGAGGACGAAATCATTAAAGTAACGATCAGCTTCCAAACGTTCTTCCTCATCCAATTGCGCTACCTGACTTAAAGCTACCCCATATTTAGGTAAAGCTTTGACTAACTGATGATAACGATCATATTGTTTCGTGATATTATTATGGTTTTTGTCGGCAATGGCATTTAGCAATTCTTTTGGGGTCATCCGAGTCTTGTTTTCTGCGATTTCAACGTTAGCATTGAACTGGTCATAGACCCCTGCCACTCGGACCATGAAGAATTCATCTAAATTAGAACTGGCAATTGCGATAAAGTTTAACTGCTCTAAGTAGGGGTTATTTGGGTCAGATGCTTGGTCTAGGACCCGGTCATTGAAATCGAGCCAAGAAAGCTCACGGTTAAAATAATACTTGGCAGCGGAAAAATTAGTATTAGAGAAGTCGGTAGCAGTGAAGGATTTTTTCAGGACGGCTTTCTTAGAATTATTCGACGCAGGCATGGAGGCATCCCTTTCTATTGGTTAGGCATCAGTATTAATGAAATGTAGCGTTAGTTTGCCATCTAAGGCGCGTTCGAGATGTTTCTGATGACGGTTGGCCCGGAATTTCTCTGACAAAATTGGACCAACATGGTAAATATCTAACTGGTAGTTTTTGACTTCAACTTGTTTTAAATGGACCTTGCTTATATGCTCAATATTGGAATCATTGATGGCATTAGCAAACTTCAGCACACCGCCTAAAATCTGTAATTCTTTTTTTTCATCTTCAGCGAGCCAACCCTGGTAGTTACTAAGGTATTGTTTGAAGAGAGACTTATTCCGATAACTGGCTAAAAGAGCCAGTTTTAGACGGTCTTTGTGGACAAAACCAAGTAGGTTCATATTGGCACAAATATAGAATGTATGTTGAGAATCCGCTTCAGCTGAAAGAAACCCACCGAAGCGATAAATTGATGCGGCATATTCAAGGAGTTCTTGTAATTTATAATTGTACTCCAATAGGCCGAGGTGGCAGAGCTGGCTATAGAGTGAAATGGAGGTATCCACGGCGGTTTGGGGACCAATCCCTGCCATAGGCAGGTCCTCTTTCATTTGGAAGATGGCACGAGCTCGGATGGTCGCATTGTCAATCGGTCCATCATAATTATCATTGATATATTTTAGGACCATGCCTTCTCGGAGACCTCGTGTGGAAATGACAAAAGCATCTGATTTCGCCGCTTTAACTAATTCAATAAAGACTAGGTTGGCCGGAATAATAATGTCTAAACGGTCAGAGGATAGACCATCAATATCATTCATTTTGTCAAAAGGGGTATTTGCAAAAAGTTGTAAAGTTTGGTCTAGTTGATCCTTGGTCATCACAAAGCCGTGTAAACCAGCCATAGGATAATCAATTGACCTTTGAAAAACGTTGGCCACATTCCGAGCAGATCCGCCAATGGCAATCACGGGAACCTTGGCTTTTTTAATCCAATCATAGTCACGAAAGGCTTTTTTAACAAAATTAGAAAGATTGGACATTGCTTGACTATCGTTATGGTCTTTATTAGCAAAAAAATCTTTTTGTAAGCTGACAGTACCGAAAGGAAAAGAGTGATACTGGACAACTTTTTTATCTTCAAAGAGGGTGATTTCGCATGACCCTCCGCCAATATCGATTGTTAGGGCGTTATCGATGTCCATTGAGTGGGTAATAGCATAGGCTCCACTCTTGGCTTCTTCTTCTTCGGTGACAATCTCAATAGTGAGTCCTGTGACGGTTTTGACGGTATCGATGATATCAGCTTGGTTAGATGATTGACGGATGGCTGCGGTTGCCTTGGGGAGAATGGTGTCTACTTTGAATTCTTGGCAGACTTGATGGTAATTATGAAGGATTTCAATTAAGACGTTCAGACCGTCTTTATTAAGAATAACTTGACCCTTCTTTTGGTCTAGATATTGGCTGAGCCGGGCGGGAATTTTTTCATTATGGAGCTCCACAAAATGGTGGGTCTGGTCAATTCCATAAATAACTAGGCGAATGGTGTTAGAGCCAATATCAATGAGCGCAATTTTTTCGGTATACATAAGAATCAGTCCTTAAGTAGGTCTGGAATGACTTTAATTAAGTCTTGGGCGGTTGAGACAAGTTGTCCTTTCATTTTAATGAGGCCAACAGTAAACAAGTTAACATAGGCAAATTGTGATTCGCCTACGACTTGTAAAGCATCGAGCTTGTCCTGGTTAGTAGCGCCTAATTGACGGGAATCTGTAAAGAGGCCTAACATCGGGATATCGGCTTGATAGGCAATTCCGACTTCAGAAGCAACCCCAGCATCAATTGATACCCCATCGAGAAGGGCAATTATTAAGTCACTTTCGAGTACGGCATCTGCGTCTAGTTTGGCAATCATTTTAGAATCTGCATATTTATTCTTGTCATTGATTTCACCTTGTTCCTGAGGTAGAAAGACTTCATATTCAGGATAAGCTTGGCGGATTTGGTCCACTAGCAGGGCATTGTAGTGGAAGTCAGCTTGGCTAAAGAGTGGTGCAGCAAAATAGATTTTTTTCATGATATATCTCCTTTGGGTCTAGTCTTACTTCTATTATATGAAAGCGACTATCATAAAACAATCGTACAGGCAAAACTTAACATAAACTTTACTATTTATTTGGAATTCCAGTTGTTTTTTCTCTACTTGCTTGGTAGGTTAAGAAAACTGGGCTGATTTTTCCATACTTGTGTGGTAGGTAAAGAAAACTGAGCTGATTTTTCCATACTTTATGGTAAGTAAAGAAAACTGAGCTGATTTTTCCATACTTGTATGGTAAGTAAAGAAAACTGAGCTGATTTTTCCATACTTGTGTGGTAGGTAAAGAAAACAGAG
>NZ_AENN01000001.1:0-237848 GCF_000183205.1 Eremococcus coleocola ACS-139-V-Col8
TACTGTAAAGAAGGGTGAATATTTATATTTGATTGCTAGAAAATATGGTTTAACTGTAAGCAAATTAAAAGCATTAAATAATTTATCCTCAAATGTACTCTTGACAGGTCAAGTGCTAAAAGTCACAGAAGGTGAAATTGATTCAACCATTACTAATCCGGAAACAAGTCCAATTAAGAGAAGTACTGATAACTTTCCTGATTTATCTCGTGCTAATGCTATTGAAGTTGATTATGATGTTAAATTAAATTCAAAAACTGAACCATTCAGAACTAGCATAAACCTAGCTTCTAAACCAATTAATGCAGTCAATAAATTTGGTCAACGCTTTACTGTAACTCGCGAATTCTATGAAAATGGTCAAAAATACTTGGAACTTAGTCAAAATGGAATGGTTAAAGGTTATGTTCCAGCAAGTGCCGCTGTAAAAGTACCAAAAAATTCAAAAGTTATTTATCTAGATGCAGGACATGGCGGAAGTGAAACAGGAGCCTATTCATTTGGTACGGCTGAAAAAAATCTTAACTTAAATATTACCCGTCGTTTGTCTAGTGACTTACGTAAACAAGGTTATACTGTTTATGAATCCAGAACAACAGATAAAGCTATCCCATTAAATCAAAGAACTATCGAACCTAATCGGATTATGCCAGATTTATATTTAAGTGTTCACCATAATGCTATGCCTAATCCAGGTTCTGCTAGAGGAATTGAAACCCTTTATCACAATTCAAGTATTGATGAAGAGGGTTATATGACCATGGCACACCATAAGTACACTAACTTACAAGCAGAAAGCAAACGGTTAGCTGACACAGTTCAAAGCTATCTTATTGCCGAAACCGGAGCAGTAAATCGGGGTGCTCGCCCACAAAACCTTCATGTCACAAGAACAAACGATGCACCAGCTATTTTAGTTGAACTTGGCTTCCAAGATAATTATAGTGAGTATAAGAATCTCACCTCACCAAGTTACCAAAATAAACTGATCAAAGGTTTATTAAAAGGTATCAATGCTTTCTTGAATTAAAGAAATAATTAGACTAGAAACTAGGCAACTAGTTTCTAGTTTTTTTAATTTCAACCATTGACAATTTTTGATTTATCTTAAGTTGCTATGCTATAATAAAAAAGAAACATAGAAAAAAGGAGTTTTAATATGGGATTTTTTGATTTTTTAAAAGGAAATAAGGAAAACACACAAAATCAAGTTCTAGAATTTAAAGTTTATAGTCCTTTAAAAGGTAAACATGTTGCATTGAGTGATGTGTCTGATGCTGCTTTTTCATCAGGAGCCTTAGGAAACGGACTGGCAATTATACCCGAAGAAGGTAAATTATTTGCACCAGTTGATGGTACTATCATGACTTTATTTCCAACCGGACATGCTGTGGGCATTAAATCCGCCGAAGGAGCAGAGATCCTAATCCATATTGGAATGGATACTGTAACCTTAGACGGTGACGGATTCAATATCTTGGCTGCTGCAGATCAAACTGTCAAAAAAGGCGATTTACTGATTGAATTTGATATTCAAAAGATTCAGGCAGCTGGTTTAGAAATTATTACTCCTGTAGTGATTACCAATTCTGGAGATTATGCAAGTGTCACGGATGTAGCCAGTGAGATAGTAACTCCTGGAGATGAGATTATCCAAGTCAATAAATAATTTCTATTTGCTAAATTGAAAGGAGCTTTCCATGACTAAAGTCTATACTAATTTTTGGCATAGTCGACGTGATAATGTTATCAAGCAGCATGGGAGTTATAAAACCGAAGATGAAGCATTAGAAGGAATCAAAGCTTGGTGGGAAATTCATAAAGAGAAGTTTGAAGATATGCAAACCCGCCGTACAAATTCTGGTGCTTTAGAAATAACATATCTACCTGATGATAATTATTATTATCGGATTGAAGCTAAAGAAATTGAGGGTGCTTTACCAAGTGCAAAACCCAAAAAACGCTCTAAAGGTGAAATTGAAAAACTAAGAAGTACCCATCAACTAAATGAAGAAGCATTTCTCTTTGAAGAATTACCTGAACCATACCAAGATCGTTTAATTATTTGTATGAATGATGGTAAAGCTTTACTGAACTTTACTTATGATCAACACGGACGGCCAATTAAGAGATTCGCTTAATATGCAAAATGAAGATTTCCTAGATTAGATTAATTATGGCTAGTCTAGGAATTTTTATTTAAAAATTATAATACATATTATGTAAACTCAAACTAGTTTGTTCCAATTGGTTAGTCCACGATTCGCTTCTTCTCTTCTACATCTTACGAGGTGGAACTTCCGAATTGGTATCTGGCTTCATTGGTAACTTTGTTCTAACTGTATCATCTTGAATAATGATTTGTTTAAAAGCAGCATTTTCATCACTGGTCTGATAAGTCCCTGTGGGAATGTCTTGAGCAGAAATAGCTGTCGCTAAGCAACTTGTAGCAAATAATATGGTCAATAAACGCCCTAATTTCTTCAATATGCACTCATTATAATATTTTACTATTGGACCCATCCCAACTTCTACATAAATATAAATAATTCTATGTTTATTTAATTTATACCAATTTTAAAACAATTTGATTTGATGAAACGACACTAAAAGTATACCTAGAAAAATAATTACATATTGTAATTTACTTAAATTATTAAGAAAGCGTTTTTATCTGTCAAGGCTACTAATCATTATGAATTAATTATAAGGAATCACCCTTTAACTAGGATTGTTTGAAGTTTCTCCTGACTTTGATATCAAAACATTTCGATAAGAGCTTACAATCAGCTTTTATCGAGGTTTATTTAATCTAGTATTTATCTATTCACTTATAATCTTAATAATAATATCGGGCTGAAAATATGTAAATCGACTCATTCTCAACTTGATAAATTAAACGGTGCTCATCAGTAATCCGAGGGGACTATTTACCAGATAATTCGTGTTTTGAAAGTTCAGTCCTGTCGATGCTGGTATATTCTTCCAGAATATCAATATTTAAATGAGCTAGATATTGGTCAGCTAAGGATGCGTAGTCTGACATATCAGCACGATCAGCACAATTTGGACACTGGGTACGGATTTTTTTCAAGATAGTCCCATATTTCTTACAAAGCTTAGATTATTTGGCGCAAACAAAACATAACCCACTGCTATTCCCTGGTCATACAAGAGTAAGAGCCTTTTTCCATGATCTAGATATTCCCGGCAATACATCAGTAGCGTAAAGCGGCACCGTTCTAGGTTGCTTTAATTTTTGGATTACCCGTTTGAATACAGCTTTGGTGAACCTGGGCTTAATAAGCAGCTTGATATGGGATAATTTGCATAAGCTCCCTCCTTCTTGGTTATAATTACAAATAAATAAGACCGACTCTCATGCTATTGTTGCACAGGAGTCGGTCTTTGTATTTATTGCTTAGAATGAATACCTAAGCTTATTTAATATTCCGTGATTCTAAGCCTTCACCTTCAAGATATTCTCTAAAAGGTACTAAATCTTGCGCTTCATATTTTTCTTTAAAGGCATTGATTTGATCGGTAGAGAAAAGTTTAGGATCGAGTTCTAAGACTTCAACTGGTAATGGACGATGGTGGGTAATTTTGGCATCAATAACCACCGTTTTACCGGCTTTATTGGCAGCTACGGCTTCGGCCATAACCTTGTCCATGTCTTCAATTCGTTCGACATGGAAGCCTACCGCACCTTGGGCATCCGCAATCTTTGCATAGTCAACATCCATAAAGTCTACCCCAAATAAGTGTTCATTGGTATCCTCATATTTATTTTTAATGAAGGCATACTCAGTATTTGAGAAGACAACATTGATAACTGGTAAATTATATTGAACGTTAGTAGCAACATCAGGATAAGACATATTAAAGGCGCCATCCCCCATAATATTCCATACTTGACGGTCTGGATTATCTTTTTTAGCTGCAATCCCACCAGGTAATGCAATCCCCATGGTTGCAAATAATGGCGAGGTCCGCCACATATTCTTAGAATTCATATGTAAGTGACGAATTGAAGTTTGGGTTGAATTGCCCACATCAATGGAAAAAATAGCATCTTGGTCAGCATATTTATTGATGGCGTTGTATACTTGATACAATTGTAATTCGCCTTCAGTCTTCCCTTCAAGCATCTTCATATAGTCGCGCCAGTTTTGGTTATTTTTGATATTAGCTCGCCACCAAGCTGAATCTTCGACAGGGTTTACCTTATCTAAGATAGCTTGAGCAGCTTGACCAGCATCACCTAGAATAGCTGCATCTAAAGCATGACGTTTACCTAATTTATGTGGGTCAATATCTACTTGAATAAATTTATCAACATTTTTAAAGGCTTCGTAGATTTCTGCAAATGGGAAGTTTGAACCCAAGAAAAGCACAGTATCGGCTTCAAAAACCACTTCGTTGGCAGGTTTCCAACCGACGCGATAAGCAGAACCAGTTAAACCTTCATAATCCCAATCAAAGGCATCAAAGTTCTTACCAGTAGTAATAATTGGAGCCTTGATTTTTTTAGATAATTCAGTAATAACGTCCCCTGCTTGATTACCACCAAAACCAGCATAAATCACTGGACGTTTAGCTTCATTTAAGATAGCTACAGCTTGATCAATATCTGCTTGATTTAATTCAGGTAACAAGAATTCTCTTTGATAAGATCCTGAACCATAATATGAATCTTCATCGATTTCTTCCCAACCATAATTGACTGGGATTTCAACGACCGCAGGACCTTTATAAGCAATGGCTGCACGAGCTGCTTCGTCAATAACCTTAGGTAATTGTTCTGCATAAGCCACCCGTTTATTGTAAACAGCGACCCCAGAATACATTGGGTTTTGGTTTAATTCTTGGAAAGCATCTAAATTTAATTCCTTTTCAGGACGTGAACCTAGGATAGCTAAGAAAGGAATATTGTCCATTTTAGCATCATAAATCCCATTTATTAAATGCGTGGCACCAGGACCGCCAGAACCCACCGCAACTCCCAAAGGTCCGCCAAATTTCTTTTGCATAACGGCTGCTAAAGCACCAGTTTCCTCATGACGAACTTGTAAAAATTGGATATCCTTATCTTCTGCTAAAGCATCCATCAATGACCCTAAAGTACCTGATGGAATACCATAGATAGTATCTACACCCCAGGTTTTTAAGACATTTAACATTGCTTTACTTGCGCTGATTTTTCCTTGAGTCAAGATGACTCCCCCTTTAGATTAATAGTTTATATTAATTAACAACATGTACTAAATTATCATATTACTAATAGGGTTTCCAAACAAATGCTCATAAGAAAACGTTTTATTAAAAATAAACTTCAGCCAGCTAATTTAACTTGATCAATCCTTATTAAATAGTATTCGATCTAAATACAATAATTATCAAAATATAGGCTGATAAGACTAAAAGAAACATCAGGATTATGCCCCATCCTGCCCCTAAAACAGCACCGAACTCTGGGTTTTGGCTTATACCTAAGCTTAGTAATTTTGAAACTAAGGCAGTTGAGATTGCCCCCATGTATTGCTGCCCTAAATTCATCAAGGTGTTTGCATCAGCTTCCAAATTATCTTCAATTTGTCCATAGCTGTGAGTCATAATATTCGATAAAGATAAGGCAATTCCTAACATCATCATGACATGAACGACTAATAAGCTCCAAATTGGTAGCTGATGATAATAAATAACAAAGATAAGTAAAGCAAATAAACTAAGCGTCAGTCCTGCTAATATCGGTTTTTTGGGGCCTAGAGAATCATAAAGACGACCAGCAAGGGGTAGAACTAAGGATAGGACAATAGGCCCTAAAAACATGAAATTTCCAGCTTGCGTCGTCGATAGTCCGCGACCAAGTTGTAAATAATTAGGAATAATAAAAGACATACCTAACAATAAGGCCTGATAAGTCAAGGCTCCCCATAAGAAAACCAAATAATGCCCTTTAGAAAATAAATTTAAATTAATCAATGGATTGTTTCTATTGGATTGATAAAAAGCAAAAGCGGCCAGAAAAGCAAGCATCCATTGATACCATAAATTTTGTTCGATAGCTAATAAACTTGTGACCAAGAAAGCTGCCAAACCTATAAAAGCGGGCCCATTAAATACTTCTCCACGCCCTACTGGTTCTTGTGGGATTGCCCAAAGACCACCGGCCAAAGACAGGACTAATAAAGGCAATAATAGCCAAAAAATTGCGTGCCAATCCAACATTTCAGTTAAGATTCCACCATAAGTTGGACCAATGGCTGGCGCAAATGAGGTAGTCATCGATCCAACCCCCATCATCAAGCCGCGTTTATCCTGATGAACTTTTGTAAGAATGATATGAAACATTAATGGTAATGCTAAACCGGTCGCAAATCCTTGTAAAATTCGACCCAATAGCAGGATTATAAAGGATTGAGCGAAACTATCAATCACTAGCCCACTCAGGAAAAGTAAATTAGCCGTGATAAAAAGATTTCTAATAGAAAAATTTCTGACTAAGTAAGCAAATGAAGGTACGACAATTGAAACTGCTAATAGATAGGCAGTAGTCACCCATTGGACCTGACTTGCTAATAAATTGAATTGAGACATTAGTAAAGGAAAGGTAACATTCATTGAGGTTTCAACTAGAATACCTCCAAAGCTCATTACAGCTGTCATTATAACCGCTGGAATGACCCGCCATTGTTTAGTTTCAGACATTAATATTTTACTCCTTGCATGATAAATTACATTAGCTCTTATTTTACCTAAATATTACTATCCTATCAAATTAAAGAGTATAAATGTAAAAAAATAAAAACAACCGAGCTCTTAGGCCCGGCCGTTTTTTAGAAGGCTAAATATTAGATTTTTTTACTTTGTAAGCTATCAATAACTTCGTTAGCTTCAGCAAACATTTCTTCAATAATTTGTTTAACTGGTTTTACTTCTTTAATAATACTTGCGATTTGACCATAAGTAACAATTTCGTTTTCAACATCACCAGTTGATGCAGCTTTAACTAATGAAGGGATAGTATAAGCTTCTAATTTTTGGAAAGTCATACCTTCTTCTTTATCCATAGCGATATGTTTTGGAGCAGCCGCATTCTTTTCAATACGCATTGGCGCACCAGAATTGCTACCTGATAATACAGTTGCTGTATCATTTGCTTTAACTACGGCTTGTTTGTAGTTATCATGAATTGGAGCTTCAACAGACGCTACGAAGGCAGTACCAACTTGAACCCCGTCAGCACCTAAAGCATAGGCTGCAGCCACACCATGACCATCTGCAATACCACCTGCACAAACAACTGGAATATGATCAACCGCTGCAACAGCTTGTTGGCAAAGTGTAAATGTAGTAGCCGTACCTACGTGTCCACCTGCTTCAGTACCTTCTACAACAACCCCATCAGCACCATTGTCTTCCATTTTCTTAGCCACACGGCCAGAAGGAACAACTGGGAAGATAATACCACCAGCATCATGAATTGGTTTGATATAAGGAACTGGGTTACCAGCGCCAGTGGTAAAGAATTTAACGCCTTCTTCTAAGAAAATAGGAATAATATCATCAGCGTTACCAGTAATAATTGCAACGTTGGCACCAAAAGGTTTATCAGTTAATTCTTTGATTTTACGGATATCTTCACGTACTGCTTCAGGTTTAGCACCAGCAGTTGCTAAAATACCCATACCACCTGCATTAGAAACTGCAGCAACTAATTCTGGACGAGAAACCCCACCCATAGCTCCACAAAAGATTGGATATTGAATACCTAACATTTCAGTTAAACGACCCATTATAACATCCTCCTAAAAATTTATTTAAATCCTAGAGTGACAACAACATTGAAACCTGAGGAGTAAATATATATGTTATTCACTTCACAATAAAATCATACCACCATTATGAAAGCGTGTCAATTTATTTTGTGAATTTTTCACTTATCTTTATTAATAGCATTTTAAGAAATTTTAATAGATAATTATTTTGTGTAATGATTTACAATTTGTTAACAATTCGGCTGGTTGGATAAGCCAAATCTACTTGATCATGACTGGCTATATATTCCAATACCTCTTCCTAAATATTATTTTCAATTTCTCGTCGAGTTCGAGGATCACAAAGAAAACGCATGGTTAAGTTTACACCAGACGGTTCTACTGTGGTATACACGATTGGTGTAAAATTATTATAATAGATCATATACTTTCGGGCAGCATTCTTAACTTCTTGTTCTGCATCCGCTGAAAAACGTAAAGCGTGATGATCAACAATTGCAGAAAAATCTGTCTTAGCTTGGCGCCAGTCTGATTCGAAAGTTAGCACTATCGATAATTCATTCCAAATATAAGCAAAGCCCTTGATATCATTAATTAAGGGGTATTGAAAGATAAAGCGGTTAGGGATATCAATGATAGAACCTGTACTCTGTCCCCCTTTATTTGAATCATACAACTGAACTAATGAAAACTGAAACAGTCGAATATCAATGACATCTCCTTTTTGACCATTGATTTCAATCCGGTCCCCCATCCAAAAAGGACGCCGAATAATAATAAAAAGCCACCCGACCATGTTAACAATAATGTCACGTAAGGCAACAGCTAGACCCGCAGAGAATAAACCTAAGAAGGTTGAAATAGAGCCTACCCTACGAAACCAGATAAAAATTAAGGCAAAAACAAAAATAATAGACCCAATATAATTGACCGTCTTACGGCTACGGTATAGTTGATTATTATCCAAATTAAAACTAGCCAGTTTGCGATTAATTAACCGAGTGATTAATAGAATAATGCCTAAAATGATAAAAGAAAGCAGGACCTGGCTTATCCAAAAGCGGTCCTGCAATAAATCATTGATAAAAGCCATATAAGCCCCCTATTCTTTACTGTCAACGCTTAAAGAAGAGAATTCAGAGAGTGGCCAAATAATGTGGGTCGCCTGCCCATGTAAAGCATCCATATCAACAAAACCGATAACCCGACTATCCGTTGAGTTTTGTCGGTTATCTCCCATAACAAAGACTTTACCCTCAGGCACGGTACTTTCACCTGTTAATTCCTCTAAGCTAAAATCTTCTGTAAACTTGCCGCCAGTATATTCAGATTTTTTGCTATCTAGGTAAGGTTCAGCTACCACTTGACCATTTAAAAATAATTGATCATCTTTAAATTCAATCGAATCTCCTGGCATACCAATCACGCGTTTAACAAATAATTTAGTCTTGTCAGGTGAATCAAGGACAACGACATCAAAACGGTTAATTTTAGCTAATTTCCATAGGAAAAGACGTTCGCCATCTTGAAGGGTGTTATCCATCGAGTGACCATCCACTTGAACTTGTTGAAAAACAAAGGTGGTTAAAAGAATTGCAACTGCAATCCCAATGACAATCGATACGATAAATTCAAAAGCTTCAGATAAAAAGTGTTTCATAAATTTCCTCAATTTCTATTTTTTGAAAAATCCAGTGATGCCGCGGGTAATCATTTTCCCTAATTCCCGTCCAACTGAAGACATCATATTCTTAGTAAACCGGTCCATTTCTGAATCAGTCCGACGACTAGATGTCTTATTCTTTTTAATTTGTTTAGCTAATTCAGCTTCTAGTTCTTTGATTCGGGCATTACTTTCAGAAGTATTTGCTTGGTCGAGCTTACTTTCAGCTTGAGTTTGAACATCTTTTAAATTATCCTCGGAAGCTGCGACAACTTTAGCCAATTGTTCATGGGCTGATTCACGGTTGACTGCTTCTTGATATTTCGCTAATAAAGAAGATTGGTTCATGATAGATAACTTAACTTGAGGGTCAATTAAGCCTACTTTACTCTTTGGCGGATAAATCATCACTGCTTGAGCATAAGACGGTGTGCCATCTTCTTGAAGCGTAGACACCACCGCTTGGCCTGTTTGTAATTCTTGGATGACTTTTTCTAAATCCATATCAGCAGCTTGTCGGAATCCCTGAGCCGCTGCCGCAACATTCTTTAACTCTTTAGGCGTATAGGCTCTTAAGCCATGTTGAATCCGATTACCAAGTTGATTAGCTACTTGGTCAGGAATATCAGTGGGATTTTGGGTAATAAAGAATACCCCTACCCCTTTAGAACGAATTAAACGAACCGTTAATTCGATTTGATCTAACAGGACCTTAGGTGTCCCATCAAACAAGACATGGGCTTCATCGAAGAAGAAGACTAACTTAGGTTTTTCTAGGTCCCCTACTTCTGGTAAATTTTCAAATAGATCAGAGAGAATAGCTAAAAGCACCGTAGCGTACATCAAAGGATACCGGTAAAGTTGCTCAGCCATTAAGACATTAATCATACCTCTACCATCTTGATCAAATCGCATAAAGTCTTCAATTTCTAGGCTAGGCTCACCAAAAAAATTACCTGCACCTTGTTCCTCTAATACTAATAAAGACCGGAGAATTACTCCAATTGAAGCAGAAGAGATATTGCCATAATGACCAGATAGATCTTTAGCGTGTTGACCTACGTAATTAATCATGGCTCGTAAATCAAGTAAATCAATCAGTAATAGACCTTCAGCATCCGCAACCGAAAATACAACATTTAAAATACCCGTTTGGGTATCATTTAAACCTAAGAGGCGGGCTAATAGAATTGGACCCATAGCAGAAACTGTCATTCTTAACGGAATACCTGTTTGACCGAGGATATCCCAAAGTTCAAGTGTAAATTTACTCGGATCATAATCTTCATAATGAGTTGCTTCTAATCGTTCTTGTAAATTATCTGAATTATTTGCTTCAGCAAGCGAAGCTAGGTCCCCTTTTATATCTGATAAAAAAACGGGTACCCCGGCTTGACTTAATTGTTCAGCAATTACCTTAAGCGTCACAGTTTTACCGGTTCCAGTAGCTCCAGCAATTAAACCATGACGATTTAACTTATCTAAACATAGATTAGCAGGCGTGGATCCATAACCAAAGGTAATTTCTTGGCTCATTCCTTCTCCTCCATTCACTGTCTACTGCCTTTATTTTATCACTTGTTTGGCTAATATTCTATTTTTAAAAGATGAAAAATATAAGAATAAAGCGATTAAATTCTATGATACAAAAAAAGAACTGAGTCAACACTCAGTTCTAGAAACAATCAATCAGTCAAATACCGGGTATAATCAGCTGTACGAAGCAGACGATTGGCATTTTCAACCCGTTCTGCTGTAGGGGGTTCCACCCCTTTTAAGCGATAAGGATAACCCAAGGCTTCATACTTGTAAACCCCCATCTTATGATAAGGTAATACTTCAAATTTATGAACATTTCCCAAAGTAGCCACATAATCGCCTAGGCGTTGTAAATACTCATCGTAATCAGTTCGTGTCGGTACAAGAACATGTCTCACCCAAATGGCTTTATCGATTGAGGCTAAATATTCAGCCATTTCCAAGATATTTTGATTACGAACTCCTGTTAATTTACGGTGTCCCACTGGATCAATATGTTTTATATCAAATAAAACTAAATCAGTGTACTTCATCAATTCATGGAACTTAGAAAAGAAAGGATCTTCTTTTGTAAATGGCCCACCACAGGTATCTAAAGTAGTATTTACACCATGCTCTTTGCAAATCTTGAAATATTCAATTAGAAAATCAATTTGGAGCATTGGTTCTCCACCTGACACGGTGACACCACCTTTTTCACCCCAAAAAGCCCGATATTTTATGGCTTCATCGAATAACTGTTGAGCAGTATATTCATGTCCGCCAAAGGTATTCCAAGTATCAGGATTGTGGCAAAATTCGCAGCGTAAACGACAACCTTGCATAAAGGTCACAAAACGAATGCCTGGGCCATCAACTGAGCCAAAACTTTCTGTTGAGTGAATATTACCAATGACAGGTGTTTTTACTTCGGTCATTGCCACAACCTCTTTCTACTTGGATTAAATATTACATTGAAGAATGCATTGTACGATTAATTACATCCATTTGTTGTTCACGGGTCAACTTAATAAAGTTAACAGCGTAACCAGATACCCGAATCGTTAATTGAGGGTAGTTTTCTGGGTGATCCATGGCATCTAATAAGGTGTCACGGTTGAAGACGTTGACGTTTAAATGGTGACCACCTTCAACAGAGTAACCATCTAGCATAGAAACTAAGTTAGTCTTTTGAACTTCTTCTTCTTTACCTAAAGCCTTAGGAATGATTGAGAAGGTATTAGAAATTCCATCAAGTGAGTAATCATAAGGTACTTTAGCCACAGATAATAGTGAAGCTAGCGCACCATGGGTATCACGGCCATGCATTGGGTTAGCGCCTGGTGCAAATGGAGCACCGGCACGACGACCATCAGGAGTATTACCTGTTTTTTTACCGTAAACCACATTAGAAGTAATCGTAAGGATTGAAGTGGTATGAATTGCGTTACGATAAGTTTTATGTTTCTTAACCATTGACATGAATTTCTTCAATAAGTCAACCCCAATTTGGTCAGCCCGATCATCGTTATTACCGTATTTAGGGAATTCGCCTTCAATTTCAAAGTCAACAACTAAACCATTTTCATCACGGATCGTTTTAACCTTAGCATACTTGATGGCTGATAATGAGTCGATAGCTACTGAGAAACCAGCAATACCAGTTGCCATAGTCCGTTTGATATTAGTATCCTGTAAAGCCATTTCAATAGATTCATATGAGTATTTATCATGTGAATAGTGGATAACATTTAAAGTATTGATGTATAGTCCAGCTAACCATTCTAGCATTTGATCGTATTTAGCTACGACTTCGTCATAATCTAAGTATTCTGAGTCAATACCTTGATATTGAGGTCCTACTTGAGTTTTAAGACGTTCGTCAACTCCACCATTGATAGCGTAAAGCAAAGCTTTGGCTAAGTTAGCACGGGCACCGAAGAATTGCATTTGTTTACCAATTTCCATGGCAGAAACACAACAAGCAATACCATAATCATCGCCCCAATGTGGACGCATAACTTCATCATTTTCATATTGGATAGCTGAAGTTTCGATTGAAATTTTAGCAGTATAACGTTTGAAGTTTTCAGTTAAACGTGGTGACCAAAGCACTGTTAAGTTTGGTTCTGGTGCAGGTCCTAAGTTAGTTAAAGTATGTAAGAAACGGAATGAATTCTTAGTAACTAACGGACGACCATCTAAGCCAACCCCAGCAATTGATTCAGTTACCCAAGTTGGGTCGCCAGAGAATAATTCATTATATTCTTGAGTACGAGCAAATTTAACTAAACGTAATTTCATTACGAAATGGTCAACAATTTCTTGAGCTTCTTGTTCAGTCAAAGTACCTTCTTCTAGGTCACGTTGAATATAAATATCCAAGAAAGTAGAAGTACGTCCAAGTGACATAGCCGCACCATTTTGTTGTTTAATAGCTGCTAAATAACCTAAGTATAACCATTGGAAGGCTTCTTTAGCATTATTAGCTGGTCTTGATAAATCGAAACCATAGATGTTACCTAATTCTTTTAATTCATCTAAAGCACGATATTGTTCAGAGACTTCTTCACGAAGACGCATCACATCTTCTGCCATATTTCCATCACCAATATTTGCGAAGTCTTTTGATTTTTCTTCTTTTAGACGGTCAACACCATATAAAGCCACCCGACGGTAGTCTCCGATAATACGACCACGGCCATAAGCATCTGGTAGACCAGTAATGATGGCAGCGTGACGTGCTTTACGCATTTCAGGGGTATAAATATCAAATACTGCTTGGTTATGAGTTTTACGGTAATCAGTAAAGATATGTTTTACTTCTTCATCAATTTCATAACCATAAGATTTAGCAGCATCTACAGACATCCGGATACCACCAAATGGTTGTAATGAACGTTTGAACGGTTTGTCAGTTTGTACCCCAACAATTTTTTCTTTATCTTTATCAAGATAACCTGCTTCATGAGAAGTAATTGTTGAAACAATCTTTGTATCTAAGTCTAAAACACCACCTGCATCACGTTCTTGTTTGGTCAAGTCCATCACTTGATCCCATAACTCAACTGTTTCTTGGGTTGGTGTTTCTAAGAAACTTTCGTCACCTTCATATAAAGTGTAGTTTTTTTGAATAAAGTCACGTACATTAATTTCTTCTCTCCAAGTTTTACCTTGGAATCCTCTCCATTGCTCCATACAATGCACCTCCAAAATTTTTCATAACTTGTGAACTACTTATCATGATTCTATTTTAAATGATACAGAATTAAATTTCAAGTGTTACAGTTAAAAAAGTTGCATATTTCATAAAAGGCTTAAAATTAATAATGAAAACGAAGTCACAATTTTCATAATAAAACTGTTATAGTATATTCTAGGCTTGTGAATTAAATAAATAATTATAAAATGTAAATAAAAAAGAAGCAAACAAGAAGCCGAAAATTTATAATTTCGGCTTTGTCTGCTCTTTCTAGTCACTAATTATTAAACAGTTTTGCTTTAAGCGTATACTTCATCCACATTATGTTTTTCATCAACCACAATAAATAACCGTTTATCTGCACTTACTTTAGCAGACATGAAGATATTTTCAGTACCGCCCTCTTCGTTGGTTGCGAATGGGAAATAAACTAATTCAGGATCACGATTATCCCAATCAAGGGTAATCCATTCAATATCACGATTCTTGACCACTGTTTCAAAAATTCCAACTTCTAACGAACCTTTATTGATATCATTTGTTTCGATGGTATCAGCTTCTGGTAAAATTTCAATTTTTAGTCCTTGAGCTGGGTGAATTTCGATAATATTTCCACCGTTAATGCGGCCAACACTGGTAGAAATACGACGGATCCATAAGTCGCCAATGTGTTTAACATCTACTTTCCAATCGCCACCATTATGAAAATGAAATTTTAAAGATTTTAAGTTTGCAGTCATGAAAATTCCTCTTTTCTATTTATTCGATATAATTAGTTTACCATGAATTTTATAATTTGTTAATGGCATCACATAATTTTCTGAAAATGTTTTCAATAAACTTAATCTGCTACACCTAAAGCAATTTTACCAAAACGACTAATTCGGTCCATCGTCCACATAGGTTGGAAAGTCAACTGAAAGTCTAAGGCTTCAATTTCATCAATTTCTGAAAGTACATAACGAATATCATTTTCTAGATAATCAACAAGTGGACAACCCGGTGTGGTTAAAGTCATAAGCATAGTGCATAAGCCTTTGTCGTCTAAACCAATTTCATAGACTAAACCTAGATTAACAATATCAATTCCCAATTCCGGGTCAATGACCCGATACAATTGATTAACAAAATCTTCCCGCAGGCTTACGGCACGGTCTTTCCAAACAATACCATATTCTTTTTCTTCCATTATGTCACCTCTTTTATCAAATATTATTTTAGCAAATTAAAATAAGACTCGCAAAATTTCTGAGAGTCTTGTTAACTTATCTAGATTCTTGACTATCTTCTAGTGGCCACCTCCGGGCATCATCCTCATCGAGGTCATATTTGATTCTAAGCTTGCGGTCAGTTCAAGACTTTCTTGTCCATTTGAACATGAATAAAGCCAAGCACTTGCCCACTAGCTTCATTCTGGTAAACATAAATAAAATGGTGGCCCCTATCCTGGCTTAATTTTTCAATTTGTCTACTAACTAAATCAAGACTAGCATCATAACCAAGGGCTATATCACAGATATGACGGATTGATGCGGCATCGCTTGTTCTTATCTCTCTAATCAATTTATATCACTCCAGCCTACTTCAATCTTTAATTATTGACTGATAATAATTTACTTTTCAAAATTAATATTTGCTGTATAAACACCAATTAGTATAATGATGGCCCCAAGAATCTGCAATATAGAAATGCTTTCACCTAAAATTAAGTTGCCAGCAAGAATTGAAACCACCGTCGAAATTCCAACAAAAGATGAGGTACGATTGACACCTATTTTGGAAATTGCATAATTTGACAAGAAAAAGGCGCCGATGGAACAAGCAAGCCCTTGATAAATAACCGCCAGTGAAAAAGTCTGATCCTTAAATGGAATCATTAGAAGACTGCTTAACTGACCTTGCCATAAAGCCTCGCCCAGGGCTAAAGAACTGAAACAAAGGGCTCCCATTAATAGCATGATATAAGTTATTTCTACATCTGAGTAGTCTACAGCTTTTTCAACAAAAACACTATACAAGGCATAGGCTAGGACTCCCATTAATAAAAAACTATATCCTATAATTGATAAACTAGAGGAAAGTCCCAAAGCTGCTATGATTAACAGCACCCCAAATAAAGTGGTTAAAATACCTATTATTTGAAATTTACTTGGTATCTCTTTCAAGATGAGCGAGGAACAAATTAGAGAAGCAATTGGGATACACGCTAATAAAATACCACTTTCAGAAGCAATGGTATGATTAATCCCCACCGTTTCCCCCAAAAAATAGAGACAAGGACTAAAGATTGAAACTGAAAGTAAGGGCTTTAACTTTTTACCTTTCAAATTTACTTTGATGAAGCCGAACATAACCATTAAGGTCATTATGAAGAAAGCTAACACAAAGCGCCAACCTAATAGTGCCAAGGCGGTGGCTGATCCTGTAGCGGATTTGGTAAACAGATAGGACAAGCCAAACAGACTTTCACAGCAAATAGCCGCCAAAGAACCGCGCCATAAATTTTTACTTGCTTCTAGTTCCATTAATATCCCCACCTATTTAGATTGATAACATTTTTATTATCCAAAAGAATGTTCTTGTATAACAGCATCTCCGCTTAAAATTATCTTTGTAAATATAATTTTATATAAAAAACACCTACTAAAGTAGGTGCTCAACTTCAAATCTCAATTACATTTGTTTGATATCCAATTGCTTCAATAAATTTGAATAAATCTGGTGTTGCTACAAAAATAGTTTTTTCATTGGTGTTAGGATGGAAACTCATCCGTTCCTCATCTACGATTTCTTTATCAAAAAAGACTTGGATATCATGGTCTTCATTATTTAATAAGCCAAATGGTGAAACGACTCCGGCTGGCAAAGCCATCTTTTCAAATAAACTATCTTCGGAAGCCATCTTCATTTTCTTCTCTTCAACGATTTCAGCAAAGCGATTCATATCGAGACGTTTACCATCATCCATAATTAAAAGATAGAAATTCTTCTTCTTTTTATTGGTTAAAAACATGGTCTTAGTTCTAACCCCTTCGATACCTTCAATAAATAAATCAGCCTGTTCAGTCGTCAGAGCAGGTTCATGTTCTACCAATTGGTATTGAATACCCAATTCTTTTAGTTTGTCGATAACTTTATCAAAAAGTTCCATAAGCTTTCCTCCTCTTTAGTCTATATTTGTATTATACCATAAAGCTAACAAACCATTCCTAAATACAGAGTAAAACTCATGTAGACATTTTTAACTATAGTTTTCCCCCATAAACTGGGAAGAAGCCAAACTCACCGTAATTTTCAATTAATCACTCCTTACGCATATTTTACGAAAGAAGACTACAGCTTCCCAATCTTCTGTTTTAACTTTTAACCTGTTGATGCGTCCAACTTTCTTTAGCAGCAAAAATCTTAGCTGTGATAAAAGCTATAATGCATCCTAAAACTATTCCTCCAAGGATATCCGTAGGATAGTGCACATAAAGATAAAGCCTAGAGTATGAAATCAGAATAGCTAATAGCATAGCTGGATACCTTAAAGGGGTCCTTAGCCGCCAGAGTGTAATAGCAACGGCCCATGAAGAAGCCGTGTGTCCTGAAGGAAAGGAATGGCCAATTGGCGGATAGATTAATAAGTCAACATCCACAATTTCAAAGGGACGGGGCCTTTGAATTATGAATTTTAAAACATTACTCAGAACAGCATAAATAGCTAAACTGGTAAAAACTTGTTTACTATGGTTACGAGTACTAGGAATCAGCCACAAGATTCCGCCTAAAATCAACCAAATCAATGTAAAATTTCCTATTTTTGATAAGAATATCATGTAGGAATCAAAATTAGGGTGAGCCAGATGGGCCTGGATATAATCTAAAATGGCTAAATCATACGTTCTTATAGACATGGTTAGTCCTTTCTAGGGATTAATACATTTAAAGCGTGTGGTACTATTTCTAGCCTTAGAGGAAGTCGTGGACCAGCATCCCCATCAATACGGACACGGTGGCGATGACCATGATCAGTTTGCCTAATTACTATGCTTTTACTATGAAAGTAATGATAATTAGGATTTTGACTTGCTTTCTCTTGCCTTAAGCTAGCAAATATACGGCTAATCTTGCTTTTAGAAGGTTCCGGAAGACACAAGACATGAAAGTAACCCGGATATATCTGTGCTTCTGGTACAAAGTCACGGATGCCCCCTAAAGAATCTGTTAAAGCAATTAATACAATTCGCATCCGCCCTTGAATCCGACCATGGTCATGAAGCAATTCCAATTTTGACGAACGAAAGGTCTTACATATACGAATCAAACTAAATACAAAGGCTAAAAAACCCCATTTACGTTTAGCTTGGCTGGTCACCCGGTTGGCACTTTGGGCTAGATAACCTAAGGTTAAACTTGATATCATATAATGATCGTTTACCCGTCCTAGATCAATTGCTCTCTTTTCTCCTGTCCCGATTAACCGCATGGCTTGGTCAGGATTAATAGGAATTTCTAACGACCGAGCTAAGTTATTTACCGTGCCTAAAGGGATAATGGCTAAGCTTGCTTCGTTGGAACTAGCGAGGATACCGGTGATGATTTGACCTAGGGTGCCATCACCACCCATAGCCACAATTAAATCACACCCTTGGGCACAGGCTGATTTAGCCGCATTGCGGCTATCTGCTCCTTTTTTTGTTTGACATAAGATTATATCTTTAGCTAGGTTTTCTTGTTCTAAATACGTTGCAATTTTCTGGGCATAGATTGGAGCCAACCCCTTGCCAGAATTAATATTATAAATGATTCCAATCTTTTGATAAGTCATCAGCCTATACCCCTTTCTATTCTATGAATAGTTTGTATTGTAACATAATTTAGGTTTGTCTAATATCAAAAGGTACTTATTATAAAAGCCCATGTTGATGATGCTTCAACAAGAGCTTATGATTACCTTCAATAATTATTAGACTATTAACTCAGTTATTAGATTAAGATCGAATCCGGTGTTTCATCCGGAAGGTCGCCCAAATTAAAGCAAATAGGCCTATAATGCAAGAAACCAATAAGACCCAAACTGGATCAAAGACTTCCCCAGTAATCGGTAATGATTTAGTGGCATAGACTGTTTGAATCATATCCATGACTTCCCTTGGAATTTTCTGACCAATAAGGTCAAAACTTGGCTTTAAGAGTAATTGTTTTAAATAAATGGTCATATGTGTAAACGGTAACCAGGCTGATATTTTTTGAATATAGTCAGGGAATTGAGATAAAGGCATATAAATACCACTAGTAAACCCGATTAAGGTACCAAACACACCTGATACGGCCCCAAAAGCATTCACTGATTTGATGAAAGTGGTCAATAAAATCATAAAGGCAGTCGAAATGAAAGTATATAGAATTACCAAACCTGTTGCTTTTATCGAAATATCACTAGGATACATAATCCCTGTAGTTAGATAAATTAGAGCCAAGGCTCCCACCCACATTAACAATGAAAAAGTTAAAGTAATCATAAAGGAAGAAGCGAAATAGGCTAAAATTAACTTATAGCGTTTTACTGGGGTTACGATAAAAGCATTGATGCGGTGACTTTCAAGGTCTTGAATCATGGATCCAAGATTTCCTAAAGACAAGGTAATGGTATTGATCACCATAATGCCACTCAAAATTAGTGAATCCACCATAAAGTCAATTTCTTTGGCATTCATTACCTGTTCAAGTACCTCATGTTTATAAGCATTCTTTAGGAATAACAAATAAAGACTAATCAAGATAATCACAGAGAGGAAGGAGAAAAAGACAGCAGATTTATCCCGCAAATATAACTTTATATTCCGTAAGGTTAATTTTCTAATGGATAACATGATGATCACCTACAATCGCTAAAAAGGCATCGTCTAAGGTCCCGTGTGTAACTTCTAACCAAGCAATATTATCCTTTAAATCTTGAATTAAATTAAGGGTCATCGCAATCGATTGGGTGGTAATATGAAATTGGTCGGCAAAGACTTGATAAGTGAGTTTAGCTTGTAGCAAATAATTTTCTAATTTATTTCTGTCTTTTGCGACTAATTTGACTAAATCACGGCTATATTTTTCCTTTAGTTCTGCTGGAGTGCCTTCTGCAACAATCTTCCCCTGGCTAATGATAACAACCTGGTCAGCATTTGCTGCTTCCTCCATATAATGGGTGGTCAGGAAAATTGTTACATCTTCATGCTCATGAATTTCTTTAATAATCTGCCAAACCATCCGACGAGTTTCTGGGTCTAAACCAGTTGTGGGTTCATCCATAATTAATAGCTGAGGTTGGGAGAAAAGGGCTCTCGCTAATTCTACCCTTCTTTTTTGCCCCCCTGAAAGTGTTCGGAATTTTTGATCTTCGATCTCTCGTATATGAAATTTGTCGATTAATAATTGATAACGTTCTTTGAGTAAAGCTTTATCTGTTATATATAAGCTCCCTCGCGTTAATAAATTTTCTTTGACAGTTAATAAATCATCTAATACATTTTCCTGGAAAACTAGACCAATGGATTTACGGATACTCTCAGGGTCCTGACTACCATTCACAAAAATAGTCCCACTATCTTTATCCAACAGAGTAGCAATACATTCAATGGTAGTAGACTTTCCCGCCCCATTTTGACCTAGAAAGGCGAAAAAAGAACCCCGTTTAACCTTAAAAGAAATATCATCCACTGCCTTTAAAGCGCCATACGAAACCATTAACTTATCTACTTCTAAAATATTCTCTGTCTGCATGATTTTCCCCTCATCCATTAAAAACTTCTTTTTTTATTGTCAGCAGTGATTTAAGTGACAAACAAATAAGACCAATACTCATAAAAAGAAATCCATCTTGCAAATCTAGTTGATTTAAGATTGAGAGAACCAAAACAGCCACACCTAAAGCAAGAGGCACCACAGTTAAAATTAAAGTAATAATTGGTTTTTCAGCTACTTTTTGTGGTTTTCCAGTTTTTTCTTTAACTTGCATCAGATCCACCAAAGAATAATCTAAGGTTTCAGCTAAGTTAGGTATTGATGATAAGTCTGGAAAGGACAAATCACGTTCCCATTTAGAAACCGCCTTGTCTGTCACCCCCATACGTCTAGCTAAGTCCAACTGAGTCATGCCTAATTCTTTTCGCCGGTTAGCAATTAACCGACCCAAACTATCATCTTTCATTCCATTCCCTCCTCTTCTTTTCAGGAAAAGCATACTCTCTTTCTCTGATAAACTCAAGCATCCCTTGGTTGACCCCACTCTACCGTTAGTCGAGTCCAAGTAGAGCTTGATATTATCATTTTTTTGATTAATGCGTGTTCTGAAAAAATAGTAAACTTATTGCTTACTTTACAAGTAGGTATACTGACTCATTAACCTTTTTCAAAAATTATACACCCGCCTTCGGTTGGATGATCTAAAATCAATTGCTTTGTCCTCGAACTTTTATAGCCAAGAATTTTAGCGACAATCATTAAATCTCCAACCGCTCCTGCTGTCATAACCGTTCCCAAAAGAGATATTAAGATAGAACCATGCATAAGGCCGATAATGATTGGAATGAGTCCTACAATAAATAAAGGCATTACCCCCCAATGATATAGGCCCGCTTAGTTAAGGGTGCTTTACAGCTACAGTATGGCGTCAAATACTTCCAGATAAACCCAAATTCAATATCAGACCAACCACGAGGGCTAAAAAGTGCCCAAGTGGACCCATGCACCAGTTCATGAAAAATGGTGAGAGCTAGGACCAGAATGATAAAGATTAAACTATCAAGAAAATTAAAAGTAATATCAAGTTCTCTAATGGGATATAACCACAGATAAAGACTAGCGACCACCACAATTAGAAGGATTGAAAACAAAGCGGCTAAAATGTTGGCCATTTTAACATCAATCAGTATGACTTTATCCTGATAGCCTTGACTTTGTAACTCTTTAGTTAATTTCTCATAGTGATGCCAACGCTTAGCTTCGGCTTGGCTTAACTTACGATTTGGTTTTTCAATCAATTATATCGCCTTCTTTCCTTTTCTTGTATTTTACAATCAGCGAACTATCTGACTAGTTTAAAGCTAATTTTAAAACCAAGCAAAAAAGCAAACTCAAGCTTAAAACTTGAGTCTGCTTAGAAATTCTTAAGAGTATGCCATTTTAATTAGCCTAACTTTTACTAGCTTTCAACAAGCCTTTATAAGTCAAATCCATCAAGATAGCCCCTAATGGTGCGGTAAATAGAATAGCTACCACTGCCACCGATAAAACGATAATGCCGGCATTAATAATAGCTGGGTTATTTAATTGATTCCCTAAGTCTAATAGCCCGCCACCAATAGCCGCTTGCACCGTTGCCTTAGGTAAATAAGCAATTGACATAAAGGTTCGCTCCTTTTGGTCTAATTGGGTCCCCATAATCGCCAATTGGACCCCGATATTTCTAAAAATCAAACCAATAATAATTGTAACTAGAGCAAGACCTAGTACTTCTAAAGCATAATTAATTTGAATTGACGCCCCCACCAAAGTAAAAAGGAAGATTTCACTGACTACCCATAGCCGATCACACTTGGCTTTCAAGCGGGTGGCGCGAACTTGGGTTTTAAAGAATAAGGTCATCCCCATGGCAATCACGGATAAAAGACTTGAATAAGCAATGAAATCTTGTAAATAGTTTTCTAAATAGACTAAGAAAAAGCTAGTTCCTAATAAAATAATTAATTTCATAGAATCTCTTAGATGAACATGGTCAAATAGATAGGCAAAAATTAATCCAACCACAATGCCTCCCAGGATTCCCGTGATAATTGAAACCGGAATCGTCATAAAACTAGATAATTTCATAGCACCCCCGCCCTCAATTGTGAGGAAGGATGTATAAAAGACAATCATAACAATATCATCCATCGAAGAAGCAGCCGTTATCATTTGGGGAATCCCTTGGTCAGTACCAATACCTTCATCCATTAAACGAGAGGTCCGTGGCACAACGACTGCTGGGGATACAGCCCCCAGTACTGCCCCTAACAAGAACCCTTCAACAAACGAAAGGCCCAGTAGAAAATGGCTAACAATCCCAATGGTGATCATTTCGATACAACAAGGCAGAAAAGACATTAATAAGGCAGGCCGCCCTACTTTCTTCAGGTCCTCCAAATCCAATGATAAACCTGCCTTTAGTAAAATGATAATCAAGGCGATCTTACGAAGCTCACCTGAAACTGCTAAGATTTGCGGATTCATCAAGCCCAAAGAGCCTAAGACAATACCCAACAACATATAAGCGAGCAATGCTGGTAAACGTAACTTGGTAAAAAGATAACCCGCGCCCCCACCAACGACTAAAACGATGGCTAAACATAAAAAGAAATCCATTTATTTTTTCCTTTCTAGCGCAGAAAAAGCTGATGTCTCTGCACACTAAATAAGTTGCAGAAGTCATCAGCTTAACAAGCGGTTTGGCTAATGCCAGGGAGAACTTCATTCCCTTTTTCTATGTTTCTTAGGTTAACAAATATAAGCAATGCTGTCAATGTGAAGTAGACAATTACCAAACCATCTGTGTCAACCAATCACTGACTAGTTTTTCTCGATTGCTTTAGTTAGCTTCTTGCCATTTGCCTAGAACTAATTGACCATGTAATTTTCCATCTAAAAGATATAAGATGCGGTCACAGCGTTGGGCGACCTTGCTATCATGAGTTACCGTGAGGATACTAGTTCCTTGAAAATTCTAGGACTGGTCTTTTTACTGTACTTGAGTTAGAGGCGGTCAATGGCCCGCACATAGATTTGTTGGTCTAAATCGTCAATGACTTGAAAGTAACGATCTGCATAGTCTAAGATTTCTGGAACAATGGTAGCATCTTCAAAGAAAGTGATATAACCTTCTAAGGATTTTGCTTTCATCCGTAAGGGTGCTGACCGTCGATTAATAAAAGTCCGACTCTTATAACGGGCATTCTTGGCTTCCTGAATTAAGTTCATAGCTGAGGCATTGCCATCAAAAGCCAAGATAATCGATTGACGTCGTTTGAAAATATCATAGGCAAAACTCTTATAAACACCCATCGGAGTTGGATCCAAAGCTATCCGAATCGGTAAATTCAAGCTTTCAATGGCAGTTTTTTCCTTAACTGTGACCGCAGCCGGAATCATGGCATAAATTTCAAAACGTCCTTGATTGGCTTCGAGTAGATAATGTTCATAAGCTTTATCTGCATGGCCAATGACGAAAAAAACACGACTAGGATCTGCTTGAGCTAATAAGCCATCTATTGTATCTTTCCCAGCTTGAGTCATTCGAGTTTGGTGACGTAAATTATTAAAACTACCTCCAAGTAAGACTAAAGGAATTTTATCTTGCGGCAAACCACTGATGTGGTCTGCAAAAATCTGATGACTATCATATTTTTCTTCCCCAGCCAAAATCTTACGATAAAGATGGCTGTTTCCCTCTATTCTATCTTGCAAAAATGTGGCTACACTGATTTTGCCTTTTTCCTGTTTAAATTTAATCGATTTCTCTGTGAAATCTTTGACTGCTGCTGCAATCAATCGATTTTCAACCTGACACATCGCATGCATTTGGTCATAATTTAAATCTAAAAGATATTGAAGAGCTAATTGTTCATCAAGAGAATCTGTACCATAGATTGCACCTCCATCCGTTCCTTGGACGCAGGCGATCCCATTTTCTAGGTAGGTTTTCAAAGGATGGTGTTTTAAATTATTTAAATTATTCAATCGTACATTGGAGGATAGTTGAAATTCTAAAACCACACCATTATCACGAATTTTATTCATTAAGTTTTGGCCTTTTTTGGAACTTAATTTAGCAGTATGTAAGCCATGACCAATCCGAACAGGAGGAAAATTCTCATCAAGTTCTAAACCTGCCTGCACCGCATCAATACTATGGCCCACATTATCCGGCAGGCTATCATTTTCACCAGCATGGATCCGAATAACAAAATTTGGATAGGTTTTACTAATCTTAACCAGTTCTTTAATGACAGGTTTTAATTCACGAATATCATTAATTTCTTCCCCGACAATATCACAGCCCGCTATATAGGGATCGTCTGCCACTGCCTTCAATACTTGGAGGTTTTCCGTGAAATAGTTTTCCTTAGGAATTTGGTCTTTAACAATGGTGAGCGCAATCCGCCGTAAAGCTGCTAAAAAACGTAGGCGGACACCTGTTTCAGCTAGAATAGCTGGCAGGCAATCATGGATTTCTTGGAGTCGTTGGGCTGCTTCAGCCTTCTTTACTAAAGTAGTATCAGCCATTTCGACATAAGTAATACCCTTTTCTTGGTAAGTCCGGCAAATCCATAATAAGCAGTCTTGAAAGAGAGTAAAGGATTGATAAGCCGGATTCGCCAAATCTGCTAACATCTGGGCTAAGGCTTCCACCATATCCGGGTCGGGAATTTCTTGCCAGTGATCTAAGGCAATCGGATTTTGGCTGGCTTGGCCTTTTGCAAAGACATAGCGGTATAAATAGACTTTTTCAAGATTGGTAAAGACCGCTTGCCCATCCTTTAATACAGCTAAGGATGCTCGGATTCTAGGAATATTATATTCGGCTTGATCTAAGTTATTTAAAATTAAATCAGCAAAATTAATAAAGGTGTTATCGTCAATTTTACGGGTCAGCTGTTTACTTTCCAGTGTAGAGTCTTTAAATTGTTGGGCGACTTGTGTCCGGGCTTCTTCAATTGCTTGAGCTTGGTGCGGGCTCAGCTTTAACTTTAATTTTTTCACATAATATAAAGGGTAACGTAATTGGTGCTTAATTCCCAGAGCCATTAAGACATCGGCGGAAAGATTCGCATTCATATGAGTATGCAAATCAGTCTTGAACTTAGTATCCTGTAAAACATAGGATTTTATGATGGTCTCATTAGCTGATAACTTATAGTCCTTGGTCTGAGACATCAAAGTCTTGGCAATCGCCAAAATACTGGCCTTTTGGTCAATACGCCCATCAGGGTATATATTTGCTATCTTGATATTTGCTAACCGTAAAATATAAACAAGTTCATTATGAGCATTGACATACGCTGGCACTTGACCTTCAATAATCTTCAAACCCTTGGCATCAAAGGATAATGGCAAGTGACAGAGTTCAGCCAGATTAGTAATTAAGTTACCTGTTTTATGATTAGGGGTCCGCAGCACATAGGTCATTTGATCATGGTCACGGTACAAGTCAATGATAATGTCCTTTTCAGAATCTAGATAAAAACGATTAAAAAATTCCATGGGCTGCCTCTTTTCATTATTAATAGTTTAATCTTTTTTTGCTTGTTCTTAGAATATCTAATACTTAAATTAAACTCAACTCTAAACGCTATTTTTTTAAAAGTCTGGTCTAACTATTAAGACCAGACTTTTGCAAAAACGAAATTATTATTTTTATACTACATAAATACTTTCACTATAATTTACCACTTAAAAATAAGGCCAACTGAGCAACTAATGCACTCCCAACATAAGTGCCTGTAAATACAAATATTGAGATGATAATAATTTTCCAAGTAGACTTTGATAAATCAACTAGCTGATTTGCTACTGATACTCCAGCAAAAGCCAAGATAGGTGTCGTAATTGACAGAAAATTTACAGCTAAAATAGATTCAACAACAAAAGGACTCAGTAAACAACAAATGATAGAAACTATCGATACCCATCCTAATACTGGAAAATTTCTTACAAAATTTATGTTTATTTTATTAGTCAAATCCTTAATTATCACTCCCAAAATACTAAATAATCCTAAAAACCCTAAACCTAGAAATGTAGAGCTGGTAATCGGTTGAGAACTTGGATCCTTCCACAACTTTACTTGTTGTGTAAATAAGATAAAAGCCAAGCTAAGTAAAATAACTAAAACAATTTGTAAATACGGGTGTAAACCTTTATTCGTTTTATTTTCCATGGTCATAATTATCCCCTTTTGTTAGTAAATTATACATAAAGCGTTGTAACGGAATAGCTAAGAAAACCATTGTATATGTACCTAAGAAACTGGTTAATAGTTGACTAGCCGATGCATATGCCAAAATTGTTTCTGCTGATTCTGGTTTCAAAGCAGCCACAGCCGATGAAGCAGCAGTCATCATTGAAGCTGACCCCATTCCAGAAGCCATCCCCAATGCACGCACATCAAAACCAAAATTTAATATAATTGGGGCAAAGATTGAAAAGAAAATTGAGCCAAATAAGGTGCCAATCAAATAAACGGAAAGAACTCCACGCCCTTCTGCTGATTCTAATGTATATTTTTCAGTGATATAAGCTAATTCACCTTCACGGCCCAGCCCCAAAGTTGCACCGATTGCTTCCCGTCGCAAACCAAGAAGGATTGCAACGGGTAAACCTATAAGAACAGTACCTAAATTACCTAATTCTTGAAATAAGAAAACCCAACCAACCGAAAGAATCTCACCAATCTTTGGTGCCACACTTGCACCATAGTATGCCATTAAAGGTAACATAATATACAATAGATTTTTGGCAGCAAATTCAACATTATTATCGGAATAAATTACTTTTAGTAATCCTTTACGCCATACTGGAATAGCAAAAACCATGGCGAAGAGTACGGAAAACACCAAGGGTAACACGGATACGTTAATGCTACCTAAGCTAATTTGTTGAAAACCAATTATTTCAGCGGCAAAAACAATAATCAAGGCGAATATAATTAATAATAATAGTTGGTAAAATTTATTCTTCATTTATGGTCTCCTTTTTAATTATCTCATCAATATATTTCGCGTAGTCAATGAAAGGTCGATGGTAGAGTTGATTTTTTTCAACTTTTTCATCCAATCTTTCAATCACTTTACTTAAAAATTCAGGAAAATCCTTTAAAACAAACTCAGGATTAACCATACGGAAGTTATCACCGTGAATATCACCTTGAAAACCACCATAGGATATCTGAATACAAGGCATAATATAGGACAAATCACCAATATCACCTGCAGCAGCAATTGCACCACGATCATTAATCATTTTTTTAATTGAAGTCTGTTCGTCAAACACTTGCTGAACAAACTGATTTAAATATCGATCTTGCACAAAAGGAAGATAACCCATCTGGGTTTTAGTTTTAAGTTGTCCACCCAAAGCTTGTGAACTACCTTCAGCAGCATCGTCTAATCGCGCTGCGATTTCTTTCATATAACCTACTTCAATCGTACGAACATCAGTTGATACAGTTACTTGATTAGGAATCACATTAATAGAAAAATTACCATTAGCAATCACGGGATTAATCCGCACAAATAAATCCTCCCGAATTTGCTGACGCATCATACCTAAAGCAACATTAAATAAAGATGACATACTATAAGCGTTGATACCTGAAAAAGGATCAAAGCCAGCATGAGCAGCTTTACCAATAAAGGTATAATATTTATGTAAAAAACCTGCTAAATCACAGTTAATTTCAACCGTATCACCTGGCTCATTACCGATTGAATGTGTCGCCATCATAAAGTCAATACCATCAAAGGCACCCAATTTCATCATCTCGGCTTTACCACCCGAATAAGTCACTTTGCCCGCATCAATTAAGCTTTGACGATAATCAAGGTCGATAAATTCCTCTGCTGGAACAAAAACAAAAGAAAAATTCATATTATAATTTTTAAAAGTATGTTCATTCGTTAAAAAACCGAACAAATCTAAAGCAATTGCTACTTGAGAGAAATGTCCACAAGCATGACAAGCTTTAGTCTCAGGATCTGCTTGAAAATGGGTTGGGTTAATTAATGCATCTAATTCAGCCAAAATTCCCATGGTACGGTCCGCTCCGTTGTCTAGGTCAACTCTTAATCCTGTGGTAGTATACTCTTGGATCTTTGCCTTTGGAAAAACTTGTCTAATATAATCAATTACTATTTGTTTAGTTCTAAATTCTTTATAGCCTAATTCAGGATGATTAAAAATATCATCCGCTATCGCTTTAATTGTGGCATAATTTTCATCAAAATAGGACATTGCTTCTCACCTTTCTACAGTAATTAAGATATTTATCTTAGCATCTGACCTTTAAAAAGCAAAGAAGTAATTAACATTAATTAGAATTTAAATTATTTTGTTCGTTTTTTTAGTTTTAGGAAAAACTCAGCAGATAGCATGTAGCTTTATTCCTTATTGTAATAAAGGTAAGACTAGGTTGGCTAAACTTAGAAAAACGAAAAATCCAAGGACATCGGTCGCAGTCGTAATAAAAATGGATGAAGCTAAAGCTGGGTCCAGCTTCATTTTTTTCAATACTAAAGGAACATAATAACCAAAGAAGGCCCCATTAAATAAATTAAAAATCATGGCTAAGACAACAATCAAGGATAAATATACATTGTGATAGGAAATATATAAAACCCCACCTGCCATAAGGCCAATAATCAAGCCATTAACAATTCCTATAGCCAACTCTTTTAAAATGTATTTTCGATCGGAGTGGATATCAATTTTATCTAAAGCAATTCCTTGAATCACTAGAGCTAAAGTTTGTGAGGCAGAATTACCACCCATCCCTGTGATAATCGTCATCGCAGCAGCTAGCGAAGCAACCTGGGAGATGGTTGACTCAAATAAGCCGACTACAAATGAAGCTAAAAAAGCTGTTAAGAGATTTATCGTTAACCAAGGCAGTCTTTTGCTTAATGAAGACCAAAATGAATCGTCTAAGTCTTCCTCCTCGTTAACCCCTGACATCCGTAACATATCTTCTTGATGTTCTTCATTCAAAACATCCAAGATATCATCCGCTGTCACAATACCTAAAAGGACATGCCGAGGATTTACCACTGGAATCACATTAATATCATACTTTAAAGATAACTTAGCAACTTCTTCCTGGTCGATCTGTGGTTCTACAGTAATGACTTGTCGATTCATAATATCCGCAAGGATTGTCTGGAGGTCGGCTCGAAATAAATCACGCATAGGTAAATATCCAACTAAGCGATTGTGATTTGAGGTGATAAATAGGGTATCAATGACTTCACTATTGGGAGAAATTTCTCGAATTTTATTGAAGGCTTTATCTACCGTCCAATAATCTTTAAGAGAAATAAAATCCGTCGTCATAATTCCACCGGCTGACTCAGGATCATAAGAAAGCAACTGCCGAATATCTGCTTGGTCACTCTGGGTCATTAATTTTACATAGTGTTTTCGGGTTCCCACAGGTAGATTACCTAGGATATCTACAATAATATCTGGCGACATTTCCATAAAAAGATGGGAGACGCGCTCGACAGAAAGTAACTTAATTAAGCGGGACTGACTATCTTCCTCGGCCAATTCGATCATTTCAATTAAATAATCGTCTGGTAAGATTGCCATCTTTTCAATCAATTGATTATCTTCCAAGTTTTCGAAGATATCTAGCACATCCGCTGGATGATAAACTTGACAGAAATGCTTGACCCGCGACACCGTTAATTCATTTAGTATAGTTTCACCTTGTAAGTCCATAGCTACGCCTCCTCTTCATTTAGTATTCTATGATACTAGTCTATCTTATCTAACCTTCAGAACCAAGATTAAAATAATTAATTACATATCTTTCAGAGAAACAAAATCCATAAATGCCTTGGCCGCATGAGAGAGGGGCATATTCTTCGTAATATAGAATCCTACCTGTCTTTGCGGCAACTTAATATCAGTCTCTAGGATAACTAAGTCTTCCACTAGTTCTCGTGCCAAAATGGCCATGCCCAAGCCCTGACGGGCAAATTCAGCTAATAATTCATAATTAGCTAATTCAATGTCCGGCTGTACCCGAATGCCTCGTTTCAATAAATGTGCATCAATTGCTTGACGCGTTTGACTCTTTCGATCAAGCATCATTAGCTTAGCTTGACTTATATTTTGGGCAGTAATCTTTTCTGGAAGAACTTGAGCATAGACTTTAGCCGCCACGAAAGACTCATGAAGTGTCATTAATGGATAAAAATCAACCATTGTTTGATTTTTTGGTTCAAAACCTAGCACCACATCCACCTGCCCCCAACTTAACATATCCTGTAATTGACCACTTGTGCCATTTTTAATTTGCATGCGAATGCCTGGATAAATTTTTGAAAAATTTTTCAATCGTTTGGGCAAGATATACCGCGAAATGGTATCCGAGCCTGCAATTCTTAAAGTACCGTGATTTAGATCCTTGAGTTCCTCCATATGATGTCGCGCTTGATATAAATTTTCAAGCCCAATCTTTACTAATTGATAAAAATCTCGACCTTCTTGAGTTAATTCGACCCCTCGATTTTGTCTAACAAACAAATGACAATCTAATTCACTTTCTAACTGGGAAATAATTTGAGAAACCGCTGGCTGACTCATGAATAATTTATGGGCTGCTTTAGAAAAATTTCCATACTCTGCTACCGTTACAAATACCTGATAATGATTTAAATTCAATTTGGTATCACCTCCACTTATACCTGACTTATTATAATCTTATTTCACTTATACCACAAGATAAGTTAAGATATTAGAGTATCATTCTTAAAAACAAAGGAGATTGTTATGGAAAAAATTGTAGGTACTGTTGTTAGAGGTTTACGCGCCCCAATTTTCAAAGAGGGCGATGACCTAGTTCAAATGATTCCTGACTTATTAGAAGACTTTTACCAAGAAGAAGATATTACCATCGGTAGTAAAGATGTTTTAGCGATAACTGAAAGTGTTGTGGCTCGTACCCAAGGTAATTATGTGACGATTGATCAAGTTGCTAAAGATTTAGACCGTGACTTTGCTGGTAAAGATTTAGGTGTCCTCTTCCCTATCTTGAGCCGTAATCGCTTTGCCATTATTCTCCGTGCCATTGCTTCGAGTCAAGCCAAGAAAATTATCTTACAATTATCCTTCCCTTCAGATGAAGTCGGCAACCATTTAATCTCACTTGATCAAATGGACCAAGCTGGTTTAGACCCTTGGAAAGATACTTTAACTGAAGCTGAATACCGTCATCATTTTGGTTATCAAACCCATGAATTTACTGGAGTCGACTATGTGGCTTACTTCAAAGAACTCGTGGAAGATTTAGGCAAAGAATGTGAAATTATTTTCTCTAATTCACCACTTACAATCCTAGACCATACCGAATATGTCATCAACTGTGATATCCATACTCGCCAACGGACTAAGAAAATCCTTCAAAAGCGCGGGGCTAAATGTGTTCGTTCACTTGACGATATTATGAATCAGCCGGTTGATGAATCCGGATATAACGAAACATACGGTATCCTAGGTTCAAACAAATCGACCGAAGATATGTTAAAACTCTTCCCTCGCGACTCTAAGACGCTAGTCGAAGCCATTCAAGCTGAATTGAAAAAACGGACCGGTAAGACCATTGAAGTCATGGTTTACGGCGATGGTGCTTTTAAAGATCCAGTCGGTAAAATTTGGGAATTGGCTGATCCAGTCGTCTCGCCTGGTTATACTTCTGGCTTAGAAGGCACTCCGAATGAATTGAAACTTAAATATTTAGCAGATAATGAATTCAAAGATTTAAAAGGTCAAGAACTAAAAGACGCTATTAAAGCTGCTATCAATGCCAAAGCTGATAACTTGGTTGGTCAAATGGCTACCCAAGGAACGACCCCACGTCAATTAACTGACTTACTAGGTTCACTTTGTGACCTAACCTCAGGTTCCGGTGATAAAGGTACCCCAATCATCTATATCCAAGGTTATTTCAATAACTACACCAATTAATTATTACTTAAAATATTAACTCAAAAAGTGTGTCTAGAATTATCCAGACACACTTTTTTAATACAATCTTAAAATGAAGAACATTTATCGCGTCAATCCTATAGCTGGTAAAAAAAGAAATTATGGTAAATACTTTCCTTCTAATTTCCTTTTATTTTTCATATGCTTTCATTTCATTTTTTAAAGTCAGGACCAAAAAAATTTCAAGCACACAAAGAACAGATGCCACAACAAAACCGTTAAAAATCATACCAAGTATTAGAGATATAATTGGAATAATTATTGCAAATATTTTGTAAGCATTTGACTTATACAACCAAGAGTATGGCAATAGATGTGCCCCAAAAACCATCGCATACACCATAATCATCTTTTCTGGGACGGCATTAAGGACCCACATTACAATGAGGAGATAAATTACCGATTTAAAGTAAATAAAAATCCCAACTGTCCTAATTCATTATCTTCTGCAAAAATATTAACCCCAAGCTTCTTACCAATTATCCAAGCTAATGGCATCAACGGGCATGAACAGATAAATACCATAATATTTTTAATATTAAAACTAATATTTAAACTTGCAACACAAGCAATTAAAAACCAAATAACTACAGAAGTCATAATAAAAGGTAAGCCTTTCTTTTGGCTCTGAATTATATCATCACGCAATTGATCTAAATCCATATCTTTCCTCCTCTTACAGGTCAAATTTATACTTTTATACCCATACTCTACCTTTTATTTCCAGTTTAATCATAATAAATATGTAAATTATTGATTAATTTACAATTAAAATTTCGAAATAGCTTAACATATATAGATACGCAAATTGTTAGCATACTTAATTATAAATATTATAAGTAATTAAGATATGCTTCCTATACTTTTTGACCTTGAGTATTAATCATATTTTTTTAAATTTCCGACATATTCTGGAGGTTTAAGTTCACAAAACAATATAAATCATGCTATACTCTAGCTAGAAATATCGAAAAAATTGCCTGTCATTTTTAGACCTTATTCTGTTTTGATTACGAAAGGAGTCCATCTATGAAACGTAAGTTAATCCTGCTTATTCCTCTCTTATTAATATTATCAGCGTGTACCTCCACCCCTATTGATGATTTAATCAATAGTTCGACTGGTAGAAATTCAACTCAAGTCTCTACAAGCGAATATGACAGTGCCTATCAAGATTCACAATCAGTTGCTTATGATGGTTCAGCTAGTCTAGAAAGTAAAAATTTCCATAAAGACGCCGAAGATATTATAAAATTAGTCACCGATCAAGATGGTATTATAGTGTCGCAAGATTATTCAGACTACCATAACTATAATGGTGACTATGTTGGAAATCTATTAACTTTAAATGCACAAATTCCTAAAGACAAGTTCCAAGATCTCTTCAATCAAATCAAAGAAAAGTATCAACTGGCTAATTTCAATTTAAATAGTCAAGATGTGAGTAATGAAATGATCAGCCAAGAAGAACAACTTGAAGAGCTTAACAATCGCTTAAAAGAAGTTGAAGAAGACCTCAAAGACGAGGATATTACTTTAGAGCAAAAACAGGCATTACGTGCCGAGAAAAATAGCCTAGAAGATCAAATAAAAGCTTTGGAGAACCAACAAGATTCTACTAACGAATCAGTTGCTTACTCAAACTTGTCAATAAGCCTTAAAGAAGTCAAATATTATTCGAGTGAAGGCTTACCGTTCTGGTTACCATTTGTCAATATCTTTAAAGGATTCTTCCAGTACGCAGCGATTGCCCTCTTTACTAGTTTAATGGGTGTTATCTTTGTTATTCCATTCCTCTTTATCCTAAGTTTAACTTATCTGCTTATTCGTCGTTCTCAGTTTATCATGTTTAGAAAACTTGAAAATAAAATTTCCCCAAATAGAGATAAGAAAAATTTGACTAAATCAGACAAAAAATCATTCTTAAAACCAAAGATAGAACCAAATAAAGACGACCAATAAAATATAACCACCTATCTCCTAGCTCCTCTGATTATAATTTATAAATCAGTAGAAATTTAGGATAGGTGGGTATTTATTTAATAAAGAATATTAGGTTTATTATGCCTATTTTTCTTTGTAGGAGCCTTTCAAGTTTATATCTCAATCATTCCCATTAATTGCAGTATGGGTATTAATAAGGAAGGTATTGTCATAATAAAATTTATCAGAAAATGACAAACAATGACTGGAAAAAGACGGTTAAATTTTAATACGAGAAGTGCAGAACCAAGACCCCAGACAAAAAACCAAAAAAATATACTAACATAGCATCCAAGCTAGGTGCAAAAAATAAATGTTGCACTGCAAATAAAAAAGATAAACTAACTAAGGCAATCCACTTACCTTTGGCTTGAATAAATAATCTTTGCACTGGTCCCCGGTAAACAAATTCTCAATTGGGGCATTTAGAGGAACGAAACTTACATTTACAATAAAGCCTAAAATAAGACTTAGTATGGGTTCAAATAAAAGACCATCATTGGGATTATAAAAAACTGTTTCAAAGGCGATAAACATATCTACACCATGGAGTAACCACATAGCAGCCATGATGGCTAAAACAAAAGGTAGATAAAGGACTAATAAGCACAAGAGACCATATAGGAATTCTTTGTAGAGTGGTTTTGTCGCTTGCTAAAAGATAAGATCTTTCAAAGATTGGGTGGCTACAAATCCATTCACTTTTAATTGATGAAAATTCAGTAAATTAACCACCAAAAGAACCAAACATGAAATTAAAGCAGTTGGTGGATGTGATACGGCTAAATTCAGACGTGACAATAAAAATACCGCAATTAACTGTAAAAAAACCATCATTAAAATACGGGTCATAATAATCAATAAAGTAGATTGAAGATCTTTATTAGTTTCCATAAATTTCCCCTATTAATAATCATAATGTACTCGCAACATCCGATAAATTTTAACATATCAAACTTTGCTTTGATTATATTATAAAGGTAGAATTATATCACTTCTTAATTAGACAGTAAAAAGCTAATTTTACAAAACAGTGGCTCATTACAAGAATAGTCTGGATTCCTTTAGCCAAATCGTCTTCGTCTTCTGCTAATAGTAAGCGCATAGGTTTCCTCCTTTTTAAATATTTATCAGATTAGTCGGTACATCACCGTTAGTCAACTCATATTAAATTTTACTTAATATGATCCTTAAATTAAAGATTCCGGGCTCAAATCAGCAAGCCAAATTACTGTAAAACCCCGGAATCTATTTGATATGATTAACTTAGTATTTATAAAGCTGTTTGGTAGATTAATCGACTGGTTGCTAAGTCTTGGACACCATTTTCGCCAATTTTTTGACCCTTATGTTTTTCTAATTGGGTAATTAAGAAATCGATGTCACTTTCATTAACCCCAACTTGGCTCAATTTGGTTGGCATATTAATGGATTCAAAAAATTCAGCAGTTTTTTGAATTGCTTTATCAATGACAAGTTCTTCATTTTCATCTTGAATATTCCAGATCCGACGACCATATTGAACTAATTTGTCATGTTTGCCATCCCGTCGCACATGCATGGTCGCTAATAAAATAGGAGTAAGCGTCCGGCCATGGTCAGTATTATTTAATACTGTTACTTCATGACCCAAAGCATGAGTAGCCCAATCGCCTACATTTCCCCGAGAGGCTACCCCATTTAGGGCCATGGTACAAGCCCACATAATATTCGCGGCAGCTTCATAATCAGCTTGATCTGGATCACAGTAGACAGGTGCATTATCAATAAAGGTTTTTAGGATTGCTTCAGAGAAACGATCCTGGACATCAGCATGTAAAGCTAGGGTTAGATAGTTTTCCATAGTATGGACAAAACCATCTGCTACCCCATTGGCTAATTGTCTAGCAGGTAAAGTGAAGGTCATTTCAGGTTCTAAAATAGAAAAAACAGGGAAAGTTAAGGAAGAACCAAATGAAATTTTGGCTTTCTTTTCATGGAAAGTCACAACTGAGCCAGAATTCATTTCAGAAGCTGTTGCAGGTAAGGTTAATACTGTTCCAAATGGAAGTGCTTGCTTTATTGGAAGTCCTTGACCTACCCCTTGACCAAAGATATCGATCGGATCCCCCTCAAATACAGAGGCTGCTGCGACAAACTTAGTTCCATCGATGACAGAGCCGCCACCCACAGCGAGAAGATAGTTGTATGACTCTGCTTTAACTTGGTCAACGGCTTTGAGTAACGTTTCAAAGACAGGGTTAGCTTCAATACCACCAAATTCTCCCCATTGGCGATTACCTAAAGCTTCAACCACGCGATCAAACGTGCCAAATTTCTTAACAGAACCGCCCCCATAAAGAATTAAAACTTTTGCATTTTTAGGGATAGACCGGTCAATTTGTTTAATTTGATCTTTACCGAAATAAATCCGAGTCGGGTTATAAAACATGAAATCTTTCATTGCCATATAAATTCCTCCTTAATCTTGCATAAATCTTCTTTTATTTTATTATAAATCTAACTAAATTAGCAAAGTTTAGCTATTAACTTAGTCCTATATCTGATCTAGAATTTCAACCAATTTATTAAACATAGCTGGTTCATAAGGAGAATGGGCTCCTTTTTCGATAATATGTAATTTAGCCTTAGGACAAGCCTGAGCCAATTGATAAGCTCCAACTAATCGACAGTCAACATCATACCGGCCATGAACGATATCTATGGGAATCTCGGCCAAAGCCTGGGCATGATTTAAAATATAATTATCATCCTCAGTAAACATGTGATTAGCAAAATAATGCGCTTCAAGCAGGGCAATTGATAAATCCCCACTGCTTACGTCCTGGCTTTGATTAAATTGGGGGACTAAAGTCACCAAACCAGACTCCCAGTCAGACCAAGCTTTAGCTAGGTTACGAAAACTTTCAATATTTGAATCAGTTTGTATCATTTGATGATAGTAATCATTCACTAGCTTATCGGCTTTATCTGCCCCTACTGCTGCCTGGAAAACCTCAAACTCTTGAGGATAAAATTGCCCCGCGCCACCATGATAAAGCCAATCAATGTCTTCTTGCCTTCCCAAGAAAATTCCTCTTAAAATTAGGTGTTTAACCCGCTTAGGATGAGCAATTGCATACCATAAGGCCAAGGTCGACCCATATGACCCACCAAAGACCATCCAAGATTCTAAATTAAAATGTTGGCGGATTAGTTCCATATCGGCCACACTGGCTTGCGGGGTATTATTTTTTAAAGATAAAAAGGGGGTACTTTGCCCACAGCCCCGTTGGTCAAACAATATAATAAAGTACTTTTCCGGATTAAAAAAATGCCGACTTTTGGCCGAAATTGAACCACCTGGTCCCCCATGTAAAAAAACAATTGCTTGTCCTTTTGGGTTGCCACAAGTTTCAATGTAAAGTTGGTGTCCCTCAGAACTTTCTAAATGAAAGTAATCAATGACTGGGGTTTCTGTATATGCCTTAACCATAATAAACACTCCCTCGTTTTAATAGCTTAATTATAACAACTTTTTCTTTTTTTCACATAAAAATCTAAGCAATCTCGTTGACTTTTATTCAAATTAAGCTTAGAATTTGGCTGTCATAAAAGGAGGGTCACATGAAAAAATTTCTTTTAATTATTACTCTATTTACCTTATTCCCCAGTACTTGGCTACCTGTTCAAGCACAAGAAAATAATCAAACAAATTCCAGTAACTTAGATTTAACCCCCCAGTCTTACGAACTTTATGCCTTAGACCCCGAGACTTTATCACAATTTTATCAAGACATGTTAGGGATGACCTTAGTGTCTAATGCTAAAAATAATCAGGGCATTAAACTGGGAACGGCTGATCAAACCGTACTCTTAACGATTTACCCAGCTAACCAAGAAAAAACACAAGCTACCACTGGCCTTTATCACACTGCTTACCTCTTTAAAGACCGCAAAGCCTTAGGTTCTATTTTAAAACACCTCTATGAAAGTAAGGCTACGCTTCAAGGCTATGCCGACCACAATGTGTCTGAAGCAATTTATTTAGCCGACCCTGAGGGAAATGGGATCGAACTTTATGCTGACCGTCCAAGAGACCAATGGAAATACGATGATCAAGGAAATGTCATTATGGGAAATGATATTCTTGACCTAAGAACACTCATCAAAGATGTTCCTGCATTTGAGGGGATGACTGCTGATACCAAAATTGGCCATGAACATTTAACCGTTAATAATATTGAAGATACTCAATACTTCTATTCCCAGTTACTGGGCTTTGATGTAACCAGTCAGGATGAAGGCGCCCTCTTTATGTCTTCCCAAGGCTATCACCACCATTTAGGTGCTAATATATGGCTAGGTCAAGACTTACCTAGCCCTCAAGTCGGCGACCAAGGACTTAAACAAGTTAATTGGCAAATCAAGAACGCCGATAGCTTTAAAGCAATTCAAGATCGCTTAACCCAGGCTGGTTGGACTTATGACTTAATCGATGACCAAACTCTAGCAGTGACCGATAACTCTGGTATTCCAATTACAATTAGCTTAGTCAGCTCAAATTAAAATATTATGTATAAGAGGGAGCCCCATCAACTTAGGGTCTCCCTTTTAGCTTATTCTCAATTGATTTGTGGCATATGGTTAATCTAGTCTAATTCACCTAATTTTGCTTGAACCATCGCAATTACTTGCGCTGCATCCTCTGGATTATGTACGACATCAAATTGATCTATATTAATTTTTAAGACTTGAGAAGCATGATAGGATTGGTCAATCCATTCATCATACCCAGACCATAACTTGTGATAATAATCAACCAAGGCAGGATCTTGTTCAAAATCACGTCCACGTGAAGCAATCCGTTCCATAATTTTCTCAAAAGAACCATGCAAGTATACCATCAGATCTGGTGCTTTTTGAGGTAATTCAGCGAGTTCTTCCATCATATTATCTAATAATTTTTCATAAATCTTAAACTCTGTTTCTGAAATATTCCCTATATCCCGGTTTACTTTACAGAAATACCAATCTTCATAAATTGATCGATCTAAAATATTTCGACGATTTCGAAAGGCTTTTTTTGATATCCTTATAACGACTGGATAAAAATTCTAATTGTAGGAGAAAAGGATAACGACGTGCTGCCTGCTCAGCTGGACTAGCGGTATAGAATAAAGGTAAGATTTCATTATCATCCACATTTTCATAAAATACCTCTGTTCCATATGCCTCACCTAATAAATTAGCAATGCTCGTTTTTCCAGCACCAATCATTCCACCAATAACAATAATTGCCATCTTCCCCTCTCCTATATTTCTATTATTTATTTATAAAAAATCTTTTACTCTACTTTTATTTGTTCTTGCCTTAGAAATTGACGTAATTTCATTTCAAATTGGTCCAAATTATAATTAACTTTAGTGTATATCCTCTTGCCTTTAGGCAACCGGCGCAGGACCTGGTGATGATGACGTTGATTTAATAGTATTTCTATGTTTTCAGGACTATAAAGCTGCCCTGTTTGGTGCATTACGTAACATATAGCCAATAAAAGAGACGCTAGACCGTAATCTTGCGTCACAACTAAATCTTCAGCTGATGAAGCTTTAAATATCGCAAAGTCAACTACGTCCGGACCAGGTGATAGATACTGGTAGCGGACATGTTTAGGCAGTGGTCGACTACTATAATGGTCAAAACTAGCGAAAACAATACAGGGTAACTTAAACTCATCAGTTAGTTTAATAATCTGGACTAAAACTGGGCAAGCATCACCATCAACGAGAATCCGCTTAATCATCAGTCTGTCCTACATGGTCTAAATAATTATTATTTAGATTCATTCTTGTTCCATGCTTATAGCCATCATAATAAGACTTATTTTTATAGGAATCTGGTTGATTAAAAGATAAAGAACCGGTGATTTCTTCTTTAAATTTATCTTTAATTTCTTGTGGTGTTTGAATCACCAGGGCAAATTTTTCGTTTTCTTTTATTAAATCAGCTTTTTGTTTTTCAAACTTATCCTTTAGCCCATCTAAAAAAACCTTGGTAATAGGTCTTTCTCAGGCGAGACTTTTGACTGGCTGTCTTAGGGCGTACTTGACCATTAATATACTGGCTGGCATAAAATTTCATGGCATCTTCAGCTAAATAGAACATTTCATAGGCCAAATCAACATCTTCAGGATAACCCATTAAGACTAATTTACGGCCCACATTTTTCTGATAGGGTAGCCGATGACTTTGAATATAAAACATCACTCTAAAGTTATCGGCAATAATCTTCACTAAGACCTTTTCCCACCAAAAAATGCGTTTGTACACTGATAAGGACCGGATAACAATCTCCTGTTTGCCCCTGCTTGATAAATCATTTTGTGAGATCTTATATTTCAGCATTAGCTTTTGGGCCATGAGTAAGGCGGTTTGACTTTCCTCATCATTATTCCCATCCTCAGCTAAAGTCAGTAAGTTCTTTATTTTATCAAGAATTTTATCATTTACTGACATAAGATCCTCCCCTTTCGTGTTCTTCTTATTTTACCACAAATTTAAGTCAAGACCTATGCAGGTGTTTGACTTTTCAAATGATTTTGTAAGTTAATGAAGGATGCGGGTAAAGGGGCGTGAAATTCAATTAACTCATGACTCCTAGGATGGATAAAATGAATGTGACCCGCATGGAGAAATTGTCCTTGGTCAGTTGGCCATAGATTTAAAGAATCTCTATTATAGACAGGATCACCAATGATTGGATGACCAATGTGTTCAAAATGGGCTCGAATTTGATGAGTCCGTCCAGTTTTCAATTCGGCCTGAATTAGACTAGCACTGGGATAGCTTTCTAAAACTTCAAAATCAGTCCAAGCTGGTTTACCTTGGGCATCCGCGTGATATTTCAAACGATTTTTAGGATCACGAGCTAGTGGGATTTCAATACTGCCTTGTTTTACTTCCATCTGGCCTTCTACCAGACAATAATAGATACGTCCTAGGGTATGATCCATAAGTTGTTGACTTAAATAACGGTGACTCTCATTATTCTTAGCCACAACGAGCAAACCCGAGGTATCCTTATCAATCCGATGAACTAAACCAGGACGGTAAGAATCAGACCCAGCTGCCAAGTGATTACCAAAATGATAAACCAAGGCATTTACAAGAGTGTCACGAGGGTGTCCTTTTGAGGGATGGACTACCATGCCTGCCTCTTTATTAATAACTAACAAGTCATCATCTTCATAGATTATATCCAGCGGGATTGCTTGAGCTTCAATTTCAAGTACTTCTTCTTCAGGAACTTGCATTTCAATTAGTTCTTGACCACTTAACTTGTAATTAGCTTTTTCTACTTGACCGTTAACAGTGACCAAGCCCTGCTTGATCAAGCTTTGAATTTGTGTACGACTAAGCTCAGATTCTTCAACCAATACCTTATCTAAGCGACCTGACTGGTCTTCAAGCTGAAAATAAATAATTTCTTTTATTTTTTTTCTGTCATAAAACATCTAACTCCTCTTTTGAAAACAACTGGATTATCAGCAATGAAATCACTGCCAGTGTCAAAGCCGCATCTGCAATATTGAAAATTGGAAACTCAATAAATAGGGTCCGAAACATGTCAACTACATACCCTAAACGAAGCCGGTCAATTAAATTTCCTATGGCCCCACCTAAAAGTAAACCATAAGAAATCCTTAAATACCAAGGACCTTTTCGATGTTTGTAGGTTAAATAAATAAAATAGATACAGACTAATAGAGTGGCAAACATAAAAAAGGTCATTTGCCCTTGGAACAAGGACCAACCTGCCCCCTTGTTTTGAACATAATAAAAATCCATAATACCAGGCAGAAAACTCATGGACTGGCCTAAACTTAAATGAGCCACAATCCATGCCTTAAAAATTTGATCAATTATAATAATAATGAATAGTGTAAAAAACGATATAATCATTATGTAACCTCACTGTATTAACCTTTAAAAATGTCAGATTTGAATTAACAATAATAATATTATATACTAGTTGAAGCAATTGTACTATTAATAAAAGAAGACTGACGAGGAGACACAATGAAGTTTTTACGCAGATCATTAATGCTTGTCTTATGCTTAGCCTTAGTTGCTTGTAGCCAATCAGTAGAACGCGGCCTGCGGACCACAGAGCTAGTCCAAGATAACATCAACTCTATTACTAACAATCTTAATGAAATTCAACGTTTGGAAAATGCGATTCAGACTGATTTTGAGACGACCTTAAGACAAGGGGATCAAGACCTGTCAGTATTTAATAAATCAGATAATCCCATTATGATTAATGTGGCGAATCGCAATAAACTATTGGACCAACTTCAAAAGGCTTCAGATACAATTGAAGAATTAAATGAAGAAATGGTGTCCCAACTAGAAAAGTCTGATATACCAAAGGATCAAACCAAAGAAATTGTAGAACTCGTAGCAGCAATGAAACAAGATTTAAATGTTTATACGAGCGATTATAAGAAAAATCTTGAATTAGAAAAACAGACTTATCAATCGATAGCAAATCCTGATACTAATTATGATAACTTTTTTGGTGTTTTCAATAATATTGATGTCATCATGACCAATAATCAAATGAATCTTGAAAAAGTTTTAGGTTACTTTGAAAAAATCAACGCTCATTTGATTGACTTCAAAGTCTACTTAACAAATCTCAAAGAAAGTCATTCATAAGCGAAATGAGGTGTGGTCATGTTAAATAAAAATAAATATAATTCTTACTTCAAAATTTTATTCTTACTACTAGTTTGTATATTTAGCTTAACAGCTTGTAAGTCTAAAACCCAAGAAGTAAGCAATCAAACTGTAAATTTACCTCAGGTTTCATATAAATACGACCAAGATCAAGTGGTTGACTTTAAGAATCGTTTAATCACCGAAGATACCGCACGTTACGAAGGTCTCATTCTTTCTGGCAAACCTTTTTTGGTTAAACCGGACACCTTACCAAGTAGTCTCTTTTATGATTCTGGCATCCATATTGACTATCCTGAAGATGGTGTCAGAGGTCTATATATTTCTGGTGAATTAATTGGGGATCCAAACTATGTTAATTACATTATTAATTATATTGACAATACGGATTTAAATACTGTCGTAGTTGATTTTAAAGATGACTACGGACAAATTATCCCAGCCAATGATTCTACTGACCCTCTTGTGCAAGCCTCTACTATTAGCAGTGTCGACTACAAATCCATTTTAAAACAATTTGAAGCTCATAAAATTTATCCAATTGCTCGGATTACCTCATTTAAAGATAATATGCTAGCCGAAAATCATCCAGAATTTTCGTTTGTTGATCCAAACACCAATGCGGTTTGGCAAGATGCCAACGGGGCTAGTTTTATTAATCCATTTATGCCTGAAGTACAAAACTATGTCATAAATGTGGCAAAAGAAGCAGCCAAAATGGGCTTCAAAGATATTCAGTTTGACTATGTTCGTTTCCCAGAAGGTTTCTTTGAAATCGCTGATACTCTTCAATACGAATTGGGCGATTATGCCAGTTTTGTATCGGATGATCCGGACAAATCTGGCAACGAACGGACTCGGGCCATTAATAACTTTCTTAACCTGGCATCTGAAAGCTTAGCCCCTTACGGGGTAAATATCTCTGCCGACGTCTTCGGGTATACAACGGTAGCAGGTGATACCTATGATGTCCGTGGGATTGGACAAAATATTGGTCAAATTGCTGAAAATGTCGATGTTGTTTCCGCAATGATTTACCCGTCGCACTGGGGCAATGGCTTCTTCGGCTTAGACTATCCGGACCTTTACCCTTATGAAGTAGTCGACAATTACATGTATTCTGAAAAAATGGTATTCCAAAATGTTCAAAATAAAGTCACCTCAAGACCTTGGCTCCAAGATTTTACTGATTACAGTAAACCAGAAGGTAGCTTCCAAGTATATGGTAGTGAGCAAGTCCAAGCTCAGATTAATGCTTTAGCCATGAACGATATTCGAGAATATTTATTATGGAATGCTTCCGGTGAATATTCAACCGGGGTAGATTATAAGGTTGAAAAAAATAAATTCGGCGAAGTCCATGTTGACCAAGTGCCAATACTTGATGCTTATGATGAGACTGTGACATACAGTGATAATAATTAAAAGAAAATACAAAAGCTGAGATACATCATATATCTCAGCTTTTTTTATGTATTTTATTTACAGCCTTCTTGTCTACCTTTTTTAAGCAAATTTATAACTAGATAATGCTTTTCATCTTATGCAAAAGAATAAAAATCATCCATTTTTACAATTTCTTTAAAGTCTAGCAGAACCATATAAGCCGCGGTCACCGGCTTATGCTTAGCAAGTTGCAAAGCATGTCTATAAATTGAAAATTGAAATTTATATCCATCCTTAAGCCGGTCAATTTGTTCTTGACGACTATAAGCAGCCAAGTCACGGAACCGGTTCGTTTTATAATCAATCAGAATAATTTGATCCGCTAATTCGATATATAAATCGACCACCCCATGGATCAATAATTGTTCTTGGTCCAAACTTTGAATATCTAACTGATCAAATTGGCCAGCAAACATTTTTTTAGCCGGTAGGAGTAAGGAGAAGGCTTGCTCTTTTTTTATCTGCTCTTGTCTCATCCGTAATTGCTGGGCTAAATCAGATTGGATAAACCACATGATGGATTCTATTTGTGAGTCAGGTAGTTTTCTTAGTTGGTAGTCCCCTTCCATTTGATCAATTACATACTTAAGTTGCATGGATGAGTCTGCAGACTCTACTTCAAGGGCTTGCCATGGTAGTAATTGTAAATACAGATGGGTCAAAGACCCTATTTCAGTCGCTGATATTGTGCTTTCACTCTCGATAAAACTAGGACTTTTAAAACTATCCTGGGTATAACGAATCCCTTGGATTTGGTCTTGGCCTGCTTTGGACGCTTGGGGCCGGCGGTCCCGGTAATAGGAGAGGCTCAAATTATCAGGTTCCTCATAGAGTCGTTTTAACTCAGAAACTGACTGATAAGATGAAGTACGACTAGCCAGCTGATGTGGATAATCAAAGTCTAGGGCTTGACTTTGATTTGTGGAAAGAATGCTTGGTTCTGACTCGATATTTGCTATTTGGCTATCTATCCAGCTTAAAGGATTAAAAGACTGATGGGCTGATTCTGCCATATTAAGTTCGTAACCAGTTTGAACTAGGTCTTCTTGATGTTTAAATTCAATCATTAACCGGTCTAAACTAAAATCATCACTATAATTCTCGTGCTGACTGTCAGCTACCGCCAAAGCAATCTGGATCCAGTCCAACCACGATTTTGCCCCCCTACGGTATGCAGAGGCAGCGACTAATTGGTCTGAAGGCGTCATCGTCCTAATCTCAGCTATTTTTTGCTGCCACTTACGTTCATTAGCAATCGAACCGACAATCACCAATTTTTGTTCGCACCGAGTTAAAGCCACGTATAGCTTCCGCATCTCTTCTGCTTTTAACCGCTCAATGGTTTCTAATTGAAAGGCTTTTTTTATCAAGGATGGAAATTGTTGCATTGAATTTAAATCATAATAATCACTTGCAATACCATACTGCTTAGATAATAGGACCCGACTTTTACCATCACTTAAATTAAATTGTTTGCCGGTATTTAGTAAGTACACGATTGGATATTCCAAACCTTTGGAGGCATGAACTGTCATAATCCGAACAAAATTTTCGTCTTGATCTAAGACTAAGGGTTCGGCTAAATCTTTCTCTTCTTTAATAATTTGTTGAATATAATACACGAAATTTGCTAAACCACTATAGCCAAGTTTATAAAAATCTTGAGCGCGGCTGGTTAGAGCACGTAAATTTGCCATTCTCTGTTTGCCATTAGTTAATAAGGCAACATAGTTTAGATATTGACTATCAAGATAAATGGTCCAAATCAAGTCCTCTAAGGGCAGTGTTTTTGATAAATGGACCCAATTTTTATAGTTTACTAAGAAAGATAAACCTTTATTTTTAATATGCTTAAGTGGCTCATCGTTAACCTGGTCATCATGCACTAATTGCAAAAAAGCTGCATAAAAAGAACCCTGCGGTTGATATATTCGTATTTGGGCTAAGTCTTCATCCGTTAGACCAACAAAATAGGATTTTAAAATTGCAGCAAAGGGTATATCTTGATATGGATTATCGATAACTTGTAGCAGAGCCAAGACTAATTGAATCTCAAACCGTTGGAAATAGTGTTCTACCTTTTGTGCCTTCAATGGGATTTCAGCTTCTTGAAATTGATTCACAGCCGCGGCAAATGGTCCCCGGGTAGCTGATAAAATCACAAAATCCTTGTAGGTCACTGGCCGCTTAGCATAAGTTATTTGACCGTTTGCTTTCTTAATTTCTTTACTTTTATCATATATTAACTCCCCTACTTGAACGCGCGCTTTGATATCGGCAATCACCAATGCAATTTCAGCCTCTACTGCTGCATCAAAAACTGGACCATCCATAACGCCTAATTCAAGGGTTTCATCCGCTTGGTCTACCTCTTCAGCTTCTTCTTCCTCGCTGTCTGTTTTTACATTTAGGAGTAGTTTCAATTGAATTTCTCCCTCATCTGCCTCAATAAAGGATGGGTTAGCTGTCACCAACCGTTCAGCCGTTTGATAATTCATTTGTCCAAAATTAAGGTCCATGATGCGTTCAAAGATAAAGTTGGTAAACTGGAGCAAATCATGACGGGATCGATAGTTTTTATTTAAAATAACGAGTTGTTCTGGGTTAGTGACCTCTTGATAACTTAAGTATTTATTTAAAAATAGTTGGGGTTCAGCCATCCGAAAGCCATAGATTGATTGCTTAACATCGCCAACCATAAACTGATTATGGGTTAAATCTGGGCGATAGTCATGCGCCAGCCAAGCTAAAATTTCAGCTTGAATTTCATTTATATCTTGGTACTCATCGACTAAAATTTCTTTAAAAGTAGCTTGATAAGTTAATGCGGCTAAGGAAGGCTTTCTTTCCTTAGTCTCAGGATCTATTGGAGCTAGAATATCCAAAGTTAAATGTTCTAAGTCATTATAGTCAATCAGATTCTGACTTTGTTTCAATTCGTTTAACTCTGTTATAAAATTCTGACATAAAATCATTAACTTGGAAAGTGGAGGTCGATTCATAACTTCCACTTTCATTTGGTCAGCCACTGGATAAGGGAAAAGCGTTTGAACCTGCTTTTTGATTAGATTCTTGGCTTGTTCTCTTAAGCTCTTAGCTTCATCAACCAAGTCTTTTTCTTCACTAACAGCCTTGACCACCCGAGGCCAAGTATCATACGTTAAAGTTTGAATTTGATTAATGAGACCCACAGCCGCTGTGTCGGCCAGTAACGCTTCTAAAAGCTGATTAACCTGATTTAATTCATTTTCTAACAATGGCTGATAACGTTCAATGAGTGGATGGCTCCCCCCTGCAATCAAATGAAGGGCTTCTTCTAAATACATTCGCCCTGCTTGTAAATTTTCTCTTAGTACAGGTAAAAAGTTCTGCTTAAATAAATCAGATTCCAGAAAATTATCTGACTGAGCTTGAGTTTGGTCAGCTTGGTCTAACCAACTTTGCGGATCCTTCTGCGCCATGGCAAAACGATAAATAGTCAAGACGCGGTCAAATAAGTTTTGGTCAGACCGGCTGTTGCCATGAATTTTAACTAACTTCAAATAGTCTTCTTGACTTAAATTAGGTAAGACAGATCCGTTTGGAACCATAATCTTCTCAATTAAATTTTGCCAAGCTTCTTGATAAAGTAACAAAAGCCGGGTTTCATCGGTCACCAATTGAAAATTAGCTTCAAAATCTGTCAAATAATAAAATGTTTCGACAACTCTTAAACAAAATGAATGCAAGGTACGAATATTAGCTTGGCTCAAGAGTTGATTTTGTTTGGTTAAGCCTTGTTGTTCAACCGGATCCAAGGTTTCATTTACCGCTGTTTTTAAACGGGCCGACATTCTTTCTTTCATTTCTCTAGCCGCTGCTTCCGTAAAAGTTACCACTAAAAAATCTTCGATCGAGTAGCCCTGGTAGATTAATTTCGTCATAATTCGTTCGATCAAAACCGCAGTTTTACCCGACCCGGCTGAAGCAGCAACCAGGATATTAGACCCATCTTGGTGAATCGCCTCCCATTGCTCATCATTAAAACGAGAATTTTCTGGTTTAATTGGAATCTTTGTCATGCTTTTCCTCCTTTAACATCGCCTCTAAATCAAGCTGGATTGCCCCTAAAGCTTCCTTATTTGATACATTCATATGTCGATACCTCGCATAATGCTCTGTTGCATCAAAGGCAGACAATAAGCGATAAGGATAGGTTAGAGAGGGAGTATGACTTAATTCTTTAAAAGGGCTTAGATGAATATTCCCTGCTAGAATCTTACGCCCTGCTTCCTGAATTAAAGCCTGGTTATAGGTTAAGACCAACTTCATAGTCTCCTCGTCAAAATATGACGAATTGGCGCTATAATTGCCATCTTTTTTCACCTGAACGGGATAGACTTGACTTGCCTGTCCCGGTTCTAGGCTAACTTCAATCTCCCTGAGCTTTTCGCTGTCTTGGCTGATAAAGCCTGAAAAACGATGTGATTCCAAGGGATTTTGTGCTTGGTTTGGATTATCAAGTAAGGAAAGATCTATTTTCTTGGATTCAAATTTTCTACCTAAACTTTGGTAAAAAGCCCCCAAGGCTTGAGAGTTTGGATAATTTGCTAAAGCAACTGAAAGATAGGTGACAATCTGAAGGTCCAAACCATAGTAAAGATTTTGTAATTTAAACTCTTTATTACCTGATTTGTAGTCAATCACGCTTAAATAATCCTGCCCTTTGCGTGAAAGTGTATCGATGCGATCAATTTTTCCGGTTAACCGAATTTCCTGATTGTGACCTAAAGGATAAGCTAAACCTTTAAAATCTTGACGACGGCCTGGCCCAAATATCAATTCCGTATGTAAAGGTTGATTGCCAGTTAAATGGGCCACGGCTAAGTGGTTTAGTAAGACCTGGCTAATGTCCGCTTGCATTAATTGTTGTAAAGCCCGGTTTACGGCAGAAGCTTGGAAAATTTGGTTAGCTTCTATTTCATTAAAGGCTTGAAGCTGATGGTCAAGTAAAATTTGAAGCTGGTCAGGACTCAGATCTTTCAAATGAATTTCTTCTTCAATTAATTGCGACAGAGTCCTATCTAAGATCTCATGATAGTAGTTTCCAGCAACCATAGGATCCATTAAGAACTGGTCGCGTTCTTTTAAGCGTAGTCCATATTGGAGAAAATGAGAATAAGGGTCTTGGAAATAACTTTCTAGACGGGATACCGAAGCAACAAGGGGATTGCCATAAAGTGCAACTGCAGTCTCCGCTTTAATCTGATCCGGTAAGGACTGATTTGTCTTAGCTCTAAGGACTAAATCTTTGATCGCACCCCAAATCAAACCATTCTGCCTATCCCAATTTAGTAATCTCCCTAAGCTTAGCCGTAAATCTTGAGCATGGGCCTGACCTTGCTGACTCTCTGTATCTAAGCGGGTTACGCCCTCTAAAAAATTCATTTTTTGAATAGCAGGACTTGAGTAGACTAATGCCCGACCAGAGTTAGAATCAAGTGGTGGCCACCCTTCTTTAAATTGATGTGTCTTCATTAATTGACTAATAAAAGGTGACCAAGTTTGATTCTCTTCATTGACGTCTTGATGGTAAGCAAAATAAAACCGATCACTTGCCCGAAAAAAGAGTTGATAAGCCAAGAAGAACTCCCGATGGTAAGCATCATCTTCTAATAAGCTCAAATGCTGATAGACCAACATTTTGTCATTCATCGCCTGACGTTGTTGGCGGTTTAAAAATGATTCCTGGACTTGTATTAAAGGAAGTTGGTCCTGATTTAAATCTAAGACAAAACAAATCTTGGCTTGGCGAATTTGAGGACTCTCAATATTAGTAAACCGCACCTGGTCTAAAGTTGGTGGAATTATGTTGAAACTTGACTTTTTTAAGCCTTGAATCAATAAATCTTTAAATAAATCAAAAGATATTTTTTTATTTTTAAAAATAGTGTAAAATTCTTCCAATAATGCCATCAAGGAATCCCAGACTTGCTCATAATGGCGGGAGGCTGCGAGTTGCCCCTCTTCTATGGCTTCATCTCGTAATTCTATAAGACTTTCTTTTATCTTTAATATCTCTAAAAACTGGTAAAACCAAGTGACTGCATCGCCACCTGTTAAAGTTTCTTGGGACCATCTTTTTAGTGGCTCAACCAATTGCCTGTTTATACTTTGCCGTCCAAGCTCAGCCAATTCACCTAAGCTTATGTCAGTGGCTACCCCATAAGGATCTACCATCTTTTGATCTTGATTGGTAAAATGCCATTGAAAAGATTCTTGACTCATGCGGTAAGAGAAGTAACCATTTGCAATCAAAATATTTTCTAGTTGATTCACCCCATTCTCATATTCCGCATCTGTCTTAATGCCTAGTGAGGTTAGATCAAGCTTAAAGTATTGTGATTTCAGTAAGTATAGTAAATCACGGTCTTTAAAATGATATGCCTTTAAGTTTAACAGGGATTCAAAAAAATCAACCAGTGAATGTTTAGCCATAGTCTCAGCATGGTCAAAAAACAAGGGAATCTCATTTAAACTAAAGTACAAAGGCGCTAAAGTCCTGTACTTATCTAAATTTCGCGCTAAAACTAAGATGTCCGAATAACGATATCCTTGTTTCATTACTAATTTACGAATTTCATTGGTCACCGCCATTAATTCAGCTTCCTGACTCGCAAATGCTTGAAAGAAATGATGGTCTTGAGACAGTTTCGGCTGATACCCATTTGTTTGCATTAATTGTATGTCTTTAAATGAAGCCCCTACCTGCATAATTGATGGCAAGGTATCAAGGTTAGTTTCATTGATATCCCAATCAGGTAAAACCTCAATGTTTAAGCTAAGGATTAAATCTTTGATTGAGCGATAGCTTGCTCGCGGTAAATTAATGACTGGATTGTATTGTTGTGATAAGGCTTCTTGATGACTTAAAGGCAGGGTTAACCAGACTTTCTGACAATAGCGGGCGAATTGGGCTAATAAATGACTCTCACGAGCGTTTAAATGATAATGTTGGTCCATAATCAGATAGGTATCTTTAAAGCCTTCAGCCCCCTTTTTTGTAAGGATTTCTTCCAATTGTTGATAAATGACATAGTCATCCAATTGTAAGCGGGAAATTTCTTCTAAAAAGGATTGATATAAATCACTTAATTCCTGAATTTCTCTTTCTTCCTGATTTTGAATTAAAGAATTATCATGGTCTAACCTGGCTAATAGCAAGTCAGTGGCAGTGACCTGAGCTTCATATAATTCTTTAAACTGTTGCAGCAGTTTATCCAGAAAACCCTGGCGATCAATTTGACGACGGAAAACCTGCAAATGGTCTGCTTGCTGTCTGACAACTTGTCGCAAAATCATCGTCAACCCTGTATCTGTAATTGATTTTTGTTGGTACTTTTTATCTTGGTCAAGATACCACAGTAAGCGTTTAAAACTTAAGACTTGGATATCAAGCATGGCAGCCTGCTCACTCTGATGATAGTCTTGCAGATAACTTAATACATATTCCTCGGCATCAAATTTAATATGCTCAGGTACAATATAATATAATTTTGCCTGTGCATCTTTTTGCTTGATTGACATAAAATTATCTAATAGACGTTTGGCTTTTTGACTAGCTAACTGACCGGTTACAATTTGAAAAGCCATAATTTCACCTCACCTTTTCCTAAGTTTAAGTATATCAAGACCAGTAATTTTCGTCTATTCAAGGTGTCTCTTATTTCTCTATACCCAACAATTTTGTCATCAATAATAAAAAATCCCAAAAATAAAGGAGCAGGCTTTTTTGGCCACCCCCAAATTTTTGGGATTGATTCATTGATACTGGACCACTTACTATTTAGCGTTTAATTCAATAATTTTAACAATAGTTTCGGTAGCTTTAATCATTGATTCAACTGCCACAAATTCAAAACGTCCATGCATATTTTCACCACCAGCAAAAATATTTGGCGTAGGGATTCCCATAAAGGAAATCTTAGACCCATCAGTACCACCACGAATACCATGTATTTGTGGTTCAATACCTAGTTCCTTCATAGCTTGTTCAGCAATGTCAACCGGAGTCATGTCTTTTTCAATCACTTCAGCCATATTATAGTATTGGTCAAATAAATTTAGACTAATTGGATCAGTTGGATAATCAGCATTGACCGTTGCAACAGCTTTTTCCACTAAAGCTTTCCGTTCTTCAAATTTTTCACGGTCAAAGTCCCGAATAATCATAGATAATTGGCCTTCTTCTTCCGTCGCATTCATATATTGAATATGGAAGAAGCCTTCTTTACCTTCGGTCATTTCAGGAACTTCATTTTCAGGGAATTGATTAATAAATTTATTCAAGACCTTAAGGGCATTGATCATTTTCCCTTTTGCGGTACCTGGGTGAACATTTTTACCTTTAACGGTTACTTTAGCCGCCGCTGCATTAAAGGATTCATATTCCAATTCCCCAACTGGACCACCATCCATGGTATAAGCATAATCAACCGCAAAACCTGGTGCATCAAAGTGATCAGCTCCGCGACCAATTTCTTCATCTGGCCCAAAGGCCACTCTGACTTTACCATGTTTAATCTCAGGGTTTTGAATTAAATATTCCATGGCTGATATTATTTCAGCAATACCTGACTTATCGTCAGCCCCTAGTAATGTCGTACCATCGGTCGTAATTAAGGTTTGTCCGACATAGCCATTCAAATTAGGGAAATCAGCTGGGTCTAATACAATATTCTCAGCTTCATTTAAAACAATGGCACCACCTTGGTAGTTTTCATGAACTTGAGGTTGAACATTGACAGAGTTAAAATCGGCTGTATCCACATGGGCAATAAAACCAATGGCAGGCACATCTTTATCCGTATTCGCAGGTAAAGTTGCAGTGACAAAGGCGTTTTCCGGATTTAATTCAACTTCTTCCATGCCAATTTCTTTTAATTCATCGACTAATAAATTCAATAAATCAAATTGAATGGCCGTTGAAGGGATTGTTTCACTACTTTCATCAGACCGTGTATTAATTTTGGCGTAGCGAATTAAACGTTCTTGGGTTGCTTTAAATAAATCCATAATATAACCTCTCTCTATTAATTAAAGTATTGGAATGGGTTGGTGTTGGCCTTTGAAGCTTGGATGGTCACAGCCCACTGCTTCTTTATTTTAGCCTTTTCTAAGATATCTGTCATCTTTTCTATGAAAATAGCTTCAATATAATGACTAGCATCCACGACTAGCATGCCTGTATCAAGCGCTTGGTGACCCACATGGTGACTAATATCACCTGTGACAAAGACATCCACTCCACTGGCTTTAATGTCTTCTAATTCAGAGCCACCTGCTCCACCGATAACGGCTAGGCTTTGATAAGCAGGTTTTTCTTGGCTTTCCATATAAGTCAGAGAATCCACTTTAAAAGCGGACTTAATTTTGGCCAAAACCTGGGTCCGGGTTAATGGTTGAGAAAAGTGGCCCATCCGAGCTAGGCCTGGATTGCCGCTGACTTCATCTGGAGTCACCGCTTGGATATCCTCTAAATCTAAGGCTTGGGCCAACCAATCATTCATTCCATTCGGGGCCACATCTAAGTTGGTATGCAAAGCAAAAACTTTAATATCATGCTTGATTAATTCAGCATACATTGCCACCTCTGGATCAGCATAGTCAAACCGATTAATACCATGAAAAATGGGTGGATGGTGCATGACAATTGTATCTATGCCTAAATCAATGGCTTCCTGAATAACTTGTGGTCTTAATTCCAAGGCCACTAATATCTTTTTAACAGAGTCACTGGCTTGACCAAAGTGGTTGCCCACCTTATCCCAAGATTCCGCCAAAGATTGGGGATACAATTCATTTAAGAAAGCTTGTAAATTACCATAAGAAATCTTATTGCGTGTCATTGGCTAACTCCTTTTCTATTAATGCTAGATGTGCTTCTAATTGAGCAATCCGAGTTTGATTTTGACTTACCCCTTGCTTCATTGAATCAATAATATAAGCAGTTTTCTGAGCTTGTCCTTGCCAATACCTTTTAAAGACTGGACTCGCCTCTTGTCTTAAATAGGGACCAAAATTAATGGCTTCTTCGCTTAAAGAACCGACTTGATAATTAGGATTATCATGAGCCACCATCACTTCGTAAATGTGTCCTGCTTCTTCGATGATAGCCTCAGCCAAAATCTCATATTGGTGGCGATCTAACCATCGTCTTAGTGTTGCTTGACCGACATTGGCCTGTAAAAATAAATAATGATTGGGCCTTAAACCTTGATAACCCCGTTCTAAAATCTTAGCGATTAAAGCTCCGCCCATGCCACAAATCGATACGGCATTAATCTTATCCTCGAGGGTTAACACCTCGAATCCATCCCCTAATCTAACATCAATCAATGAATTTAAGCCTTGCTTGGCTACTTCCTGTTGAGCTGAATGAAAGGGTCCTGGCACCACTTCTCCGGCTAAACCATAGTCTATATGACCGGCTAAGCCAAGATAAGTTAATAAATAGGCATGGTCACTCCCAATATCTAATAATCGTCTGGGCTTGGGACTATATTGAACAATATAGTCAGCTACTTGTTGCAGGCGCTTAGAAAGATGTTGCGAATTCATGGTCTCATCCTCTCAAAGTCTTTTTAAAATCAGAATCATTCATAATTTAATAATTTAACAAAGGCTGGGGCGAATTTGCCTCAGCCTAATTTCAGATTATTCTAAGAAATCTTTTAATTGTTTAGAACGACTTGGATGGCGAAGTTTCCGTAAAGCTTTGGCTTCAATTTGACGAATCCGTTCACGTGTTACCCCAAAGACTTTGCCTACTTGTTCAAGGGTTCGAATATTACCATCATCTAATCCAAACCGTAAGCGAAGAACATTTTCTTCTCGGTCAGTTAAGGTATCTAAGACATCTTCTAATTGCTCTCTTAAAAGCGAAGATGAAGTAAAGGATTCAGGACTCATGGCGCCTTCATCTTCAATAAAATCACCTAGATGAGAATCATCCTCTTCACCAATTGGGGTTTCTAAGGATACAGGTTCTTGGGAAATTTTAAGGATTTCACGAACTTTTTCAGTTGGTAAATCCATTTCCGCCCCAATTTCTTCTGGTGTCGGTTCCCGGCCTAAATCTTGTAATAGATTCCGTTGGACCCGGACTAATTTATTAATAGTTTCAACCATATGGACAGGGATCCGAATCGTCCGTGCTTGGTCAGCAATGGCCCGGGTAATGGCTTGACGAATCCACCAAGTAGCATAGGTAGAAAACTTAAATCCTTTAGTGTAGTCAAATTTTTCAACAGCTTTCATCAAGCCCATGTTACCTTCTTGAATTAAATCAAGGAATGACATACCCCGACCGACATAACGCTTGGCAATCGATACCACCAAACGTAAGTTAGCCTCAGCTAATTCTTGTTTGGCTAGTTCGTCCCCGTCTTCAATTCGTTTAGCTAAAGATATTTCTGCATCAGCTGATAGTAGATCAACCCGACCGATTTCTTTAAGATACATCCGCACGGGATCAGACACTTTTATTTTAGAAGCAGTCGCAGAATTACCTGTGGTTGAAGTATCAACTTTAACTTCTTGAGCTCGCACCATTTGTTGCTTGGTTGGCCCACCGTCATCGCCAACGACTGCGATACCAGCATCTTCGACTTTTTGAATTAACTTATCCATGGCTTCAGCATCTAATTTATAAGGACCAGCAATCTTGTCAGTTAGTTCATCATAATGAATTTGACCAATAAGCTTCTTCTCAGCAATCAATTGTTGGCGGGCTTGATCATAAGACAATGTTAATTCATTTTTTGTATTTTTATTTTCTTCAGCCATCTGGGTCCTCCTAATTTTTAAGTTGGCGCAGCAAATGATTCATCTGAATCATTAACTGATTGGCTTTATTTTTATCCATCTTTTTTTGTGCATCTAATAATTTTTCTTGTAATTCTTTTACTTCCAAGTATTTAAATTCTCGGTCAATCACTTTCAAGCAATCATCCATCAAGGCCAGCGAGAAGGGAATTATTTCACGGTCCCACAAAACTTGAGTGAAGAAGTGATTTAAATCACGGTCCTCAATTTGATCTATAATCCCAGTTAAAGGAAAAGATTGACCACCTTCATAATAATACGCTTCTAAGGCCATTAAAGCTCTTCTAGCAAAGTCATGAAAAAGCATCGGTGGACTAGCTAAGCGTTCAATATAGGGCCAAGCTTCTTCATAGTAAATCAATAGCATGCATAAAATTTTTTCACTTTCAAAAGCTGCCTGTGACCGAATTTTTAATGGCGAAGCATCAAAGATAAGTTCTTGTGTTAAAGATCCTGTATTACCAGCATCCGCTTGTTCTATCTGCTTCAAGTCTTGCTTAGTAGTTTCTTTTTTTCTTTGATAATCTAAGCGTTCAAATTGTTCTTTTAAAAGATTTTCCGATAAATCAAATTCCTGAGCTAACTCACGAAGTCGAAGTTCTTGTTCAATCTTCATGGGGATTTTTTGAATTTCTTTTAATAAAGCTTGAATATAAAGGGAAAGGTCGCCTTGCTGACTCAGGTCAAAACTTTTGGCTAAATACCTTTTTACAAAGTCATAAGCAGTTTGTGCCTGGTTTAATAAGTCTTGGAAAGCACCTTGACCCCGAGCTTGAATGAATTCATCTGGGTCTTGGCCACCTGGTAAAATAAGTGCTTTGACTTGAATCTCTGATAAATTCTGACTTAAATCGAAGGCGCGTTGGGTAGCTTTTTGCCCGGCTTCATCCCCATCAAAGATAAAGTAAATATGATTGGTCATTTTACCTAATTGAGTCAAATGGTCCTGGGTTAAGGATGTCCCCATGGATGCAACCACTTCATGAAAGCCAGCTTGATGAAGGGCAATGACATCCATATAACCTTCACACACTAAGACTTGGTTTTTTTGCCGAATCGAAGCCCTCGCCCCATCATGGTTAAAGAGTAATTTTGATTTGTTAAAAATAGCCGTCTCGGGTGAATTTAAATATTTTGCATTGGAATGATCGCCACTTTGATAAACTCGCCCAGAAAAGGCTACGACTTGTCCCCGCATATCTTTTAGGGGAATAATTAACCGACCGCGAAACCGGTCTAAAATCTGGCCAGAATCAGTCTGGTAAAAGATACCTGAAGCTAATAAGTCTTGTTCACTAAAGCCTTCTTTTTCTAGGTAGGCCCATAACAATTCTGATTTATCTGGCGCGGCACCTAATTGAAAGTAATCAATGGTCTCTTGTTTTACTTTCCGCTCCGTTAGGTAGTTAAATGCATCCTGACCTTTTTGACTTTGGGTTAAATAATAATGATAAAAACTAGCCGTTTTTTCATGAATTTGATATAAGCTTTGATACTTTGATTGTTTACTTTGATGGTGAGTAAAAAGGCTTTGATCTAATATGACCCCACCCATGTCCGCTACTTTTTGAACAGCTGCAACAAAATCTAAGCCTTCAATTTCTTGGATAAAACCAAAGACATTGCCCCCCCTACCACAGGAAAAGCATTTATAAATCTGCTTGCTTTCTGACACCGAAAAAGACGGATTTCGATCCTCATGAAAGGGACAAGAAGCCGTGTAATTCGACCCTTGTTTCTTTAGTTGGACATATTGATTTACTACATCAACAATATTAACTTCTTGTCGGACCCTAGTTATCAGCTCTTCTGGTAAATAAGCCAAGCAATCATCCCTATTCTTTACTCATTTTTTAACTGTAAGACGGATGAAATGACATCCCAAATTTCTTCCTTACCATAGCCTTTAGTCGCTGAATATGGAAATAAAGCATCAACTGAAGGTAGTTCTAAGGCTTTTTTATACATTGACAAATGTTTATTCCAGGAAGCAGGTTTAATTTTATCTGCCTTGGTTAAGACAATCGCATAGGGTAAGTCTAAGTTTTCTGCAAAGTCCTTCATTTCTCGATCTAAGCGAGTGGGTTCGTGACGCATATCCATTAATAAAAATAATAATTCCATATTTTCACGTTGACTTAGATATTTCTCAATCATTTTTGACCAAGCTAACCTGAAATCTTTTGAAACACGCGCATAACCATAACCCGGCACATCGACAAAACGAAAGGCTTGATTAATCGCATAAAAATTTAAAGTCTGGGTTTTCCCCGGTTGACTCGAAGTACGGGCTAAATTTTTTCGAGCAATTAAACTATTAATAAAAGAAGATTTGCCTACATTTGACCGACCTGCAAGGGCTACCTCAGGCAGCTGATCTTGAGGATATTGACTAGGATTGACTGCTGAAATGACTAATTCAGCATCATGTACATGCATAAGCCTATCTCCTTTTCAACTATGATATCTTTTTGTTTTCTTGATTATAATATGCTGGCTGGCTATTGGAAACCACATTATCTTTAGTAATGACAATTTTAGCAACATCATCGCGACTTGGGACATCAAACATGACATCAAGCATTACTGATTCAATAATTGACCTTAACCCACGGGCTCCTGTTCCTCGTTCAATAGCCAAGTGTGCAATGGCACGAAGGGCATCTTCTTTAAATTCCAATTTAACATGGTCAATATCGAAAAGTTTTTGGTATTGCTTAACCAAGGCATTTTTGGGCTTAGTTAAGATTTCTACCAAGTCATCTTCGGTCAACTTATCTAGGACTGCCATAATTGGAATCCGACCAATAAACTCTGGAATTAAACCAAATTTTAATAAGTCTTCTGGTGTTGCATGTTGAATTAAGGATTTTGACTCATCGAATTTGCCATTTGAAACGCCAAATCCAATGACTTTAGAACCAAGACGTTCTTTAATGATGGTTTCAATCCCATCAAAAGCTCCCCCAACAATAAACAAAATCTGAGAGGTATCCATTTGAATAAAGTCTTGGTTAGGGTGCTTGCGCCCACCTTTTGGCGGAATATTAGCTGTAGTTCCTTCTAAGATTTTTAGCAGGGCCTGTTGCACACCTTCACCTGACACGTCCCGGGTAATCGATACATTTTCACTTTTACGTGAAATTTTGTCAATCTCATCAATGTAAATAATTCCTTTTTCTGCTTTAGCCACATCATAATCCGCTGCTTGAACTAGTTTTAAAAGGACATTCTCTACATCCTCCCCAACGTAACCCGCTTCAGTTAGTGTGGTAGCATCAGCAATAGCAAACGGTACATTCAGAATACGGGCCAAGGTTTGCGCCAAATATGTTTTTCCTGAACCGGTTGGACCAATTAGAGCGATATTTGATTTTTGTAAATCAACCTCATCCTCTTCTTGTTTATCTTGGTTATGCATAATTCGTTTGTAATGATTATAAACTGCAACTGATAAATTTTTCTTAGCTTGTTTTTGTCCCACAACATATTGGTCTAAAATAGTCATAATTTCATTAGGCTTCAAAACTTGAATGTCACCTAAATCTAATTCCATGGCCATTTCTTCGTCAATAATTGATTGACATAGGGCCACACACTCATCACAGATATAAACATCTGGCCCAGCAATGATCTTATTGACCTCATCTTGAGACTTACCACAAAAAGAACAGTGGTAGGACTCCATATTATTAAATTGAACCATAGTAACTCCTTCTTTATTCTATATGCAAAAAAGGGAGCAAGGTCACCTACTGTTCATAGTTGTCCATGCTATCCCTCATTTAATATTGTTTACTATTCTAGTATCTTATTTTTCTTCTAAGGAGTCAACAATTAAGCTCATAGCTTTCTTCATTGTGATATCTGAAGCGAGCATTTGATCATTAACTAATGAGCGAACTTGATCAATTTCCATATTATATGAAGCAGCCAAATTCTTAACTTCTTCTTCTAATTCTTCTGGACTTGCTTCTAAACCTTCAGCTTTAACAATTGCTTCTAAAACTAAATTAGTTTTGGTTCTTAATTCAGCTTCTTCTTCAAATTGTTCATGTAGGTCATGTTCAGTCGTACCAGTAATATTGAAGTACATTTCAGGTGAAATACCCTGACGACTCAAATTGTTTAGGTAGAAGTCCATTTGACGGTGCACTTCTTCATGTACCATTTCCTGTGGAATACCATCAACAATTTCTGCATTTTCAACGGCTTGACGTAAAGCTAAATCTTCTACGACTTCCTTAGCATGAGCTTCTTTTTCTTCAGTCATTTGCACACGGACTTTGTTCTTGTATTCTTCGAACGTTTCAACTTCTTCATCCGCATCTTTAGCAAATTCATCATCTAATTCTGGAAGTTCTTTAGTTTTTACTTCGTGAACTTTCACTTTAAAGATAGCATCTTTACCTGCTAATTCTTCAGCGTGGTATTCTTCTGGGAAGGTTACTTTAACTTCAACATCGTCACCAGGTTTAGCACCAATTAGTTGATCTTCAAAGCCTGGAATGAATTGGTTAGAGCCTAATTCTAGTGAATGATTAGAAGCCGTTCCGCCTTCAAAAACTTCACCATCAACAGAGCCTTCATAATCGATTACGACAGTATCGCCGTTTTCAGCAGCTGATTCTTTAAGAACTAATTCAGCTAGGGATTGACGCGTTTCTTCAATCCGTTGATCAACATCTTCATCGGATACTTCACGGTCTTGTTTTTCAACCGTTAAATTCTTGTAATCACCTAACTTAACTTCTGGTTTTAAAGTAACATTTGCTTTCATCACCCATGGTTGACCTTTTTCAATTGACTCAATATCAAATTTAGGTTGTCCCACGATATCTAAACCAGATTCTTCAACGGCTTTACCATAAGCTTCTGGTAAAACTGCATTCAAAGCTTCATCGTATAAGGCGGTTTCACCATATACATTATTAAAGATTTTACGAGGTACTTTTCCTTTACGGAAACCAGGAACTGTTACGGTTTTTTTAACTTTGTTAAAGGCAAGATCTAAACCTTTTTTTACTTCTTCAGCTGGAATTTCAAATGTTAAAACACCTTCATTTGAATTCGTTTTTTCAAAATTTACTGTCATCTATTCATAACCTCCAAAAACAACTTTTATATCATACCCAATCATTTTATCGGATATCTAAGCATTTGTAAATATAATATACTTAACTTTCAAAGAATAATCAATTGAAACCCGTCAATTTAACGCTTATAATGGATAATGCTAAATAATTTCTAATTTATTCATAAATTCTTCGTAGAGATAGATTATGATTAAGGATGGAAATACTTAAAGGAGGTTAAGCATGATTCAATATCCTGCTGGTCAAGGCCCCCAATCTCATCAAAAACATGTAAAAACCAAAGCAAGCGCTATGAAACAATCAAAAACTATTTATGGTAGTCGCGGCATGACCTTAGAAGAGCGTCTAAATCAGAGCAATGAGTATTATTTAAGTCGAAATATAGCAGTTATCCATAAAAAGCCTACCCCAATTCAAGTTGTAAAAGTTGATTATCCTAAACGAGCAGCAGCTAGGATTACTGAGGCTTATTATCGTCATGCCTCAACCACTGATTATAATGGTATTTATCAAGGATATTACGTTGACTTTGAAGCAAAAGAAACCAAAAATAAGTCAGGGTTCCCCCTTTCCAACTTGCCCCAACATCAACAAGAGCATATGGCTGCATGTCTGGAAGCTGGCGGCTTAGTTTTTGTGATTATTTCTTTTACTGCTTATAATGAAATTTATTTGCTCCCCTATCAAATGATTAAAGCTTTCCAAGAAGATTCAAACAAACAGAGTGTTCCCTATAAATATATCAAAGAGCATGGTTATGTTTGTCCTTCCGCTTACCAACCAACTATTAATTATTTAAGTGCCTTGGACGAATTCATCAAGGACAACCATATTGAATTGAAAGGAGTCTGACAATGGCTACTGGTTCAAGAATTGAACGTAAAAAATATCAAAAAAAATCTTCTCGTAAATCTTCTAATAAAGGTAGACATATATTAAGAAACATTCTAATTGGAATTTTCGCCATATTCTTCATAATCTTACTAGGTGGCGGTGCTTTATTTGGTTATTATGTTATGCAAGCGCCTGATATTAACCAAGAGGATCTAGTAGGACAAGTTTCTTCAAAAATATATGACCGCGAAGGAAACCTCATTAAAGAATTAGGCGGCCAAAACCGTGACCTCATGACCGCTGACGATATTCCCGAAAATTTAAAGAATGCTGTTTTAGCTATTGAAGATGCTCGTTTCTATTCCCACAGTGGCGTTGATCCCATTCGGATTGTAGGGGCTGTCTTTGCAAATATCCGTGCTGGCGGAATTGCTCAGGGGGGATCTACCATTACCCAACAATTAGTCAAACTATCTGTCTTCTCAACAGACTTTCATGATCAAACTCTAGAACGGAAGGCACAAGAAGCTTGGCTAGCATTAGATGTTGAACGAAAATACAGTAAGGATGAAATTCTTTCACTTTATTTAAACAAACTTTTCTATTCTAATAATGTTTATGGAGCAAAAACTGCCGCTAAACAATTCTTTGGAAAAGATTTAGACCAGCTAAGCATAGCTGAAGCTGCCCTACTGGCGGGTATCCCCCAAGCGCCTTCTGATTATGATCCCTATAGTCATCCAAAAGAGGCAACTGAAAGACGCGATTTAGTATTAGATGTCATGTTAGACCGCAAGTTAATTAATCAAGCACAACACGATGAAGCAATTAATACGTCAGTTTTTGATTCTCTTGTAGCCTTGGATCATTCCAGCAGTCAGGAAAAAGACCTTATTATTGATGCATACTTGGCTATGGTGGCGGACGAAGTCAAAGAGAAAATGAACTTAGACATTTATACGGATGGTTTACAAGTCTATACCAACATGGATTATGGTGCCCAAGAACACCTTTACCAAACAGTTAATAATAATGAGGAAATCGGTTTTCCAAATGATTCCATGCAAACCGCCGCTTCGATTATTAACACTTCAAACGGAGAACTTGTAGCTGTCATTGGAGGCCGAAAACAAGAAAATACCATGGCCTTAAACCGTGCTACTGACTTAAAACGATCCATTGGTTCAACGATGAAACCTCTCGCTGATTATGGTCCTGCCTTTGAATACTTAAACTTTTCAACTGGAACTCTAGTTGTAGACGAACCTTATAAATACTCTTCTGGTGCAGAAATATACAATTATGACATGGATTATAAAGGTAAACAAACCCTAAGAGAGGCCTTAGCTGGCTCTAGAAATATTCCAGCCCTTAAGACATTACAAGCCGTTGGCTTAGATAACTCCTACGCCTTCTTACAGAAACTCGATATCAATATTGTAAATGATGATAAAAAAGAGCTCGTTGAAGCGAACGCTATTGGAGGCGAAGTGAGCCCGGTTAAATTATCCGCTGCCTATGCTGCTATTTCTAATTATGGTAAATACCATAAACCCATTACAGTAAACCGCGTTGTGACCGCAGCTGGTACAGAAGAGCGCTTTGAATCCAAAGAAATTCAAGCAATGAAAGACACTACAGCTTATATGTTAGTCGATATTCTAAAAGGAGTGCCAGGTAACTTTGCTTCACGCTCTGCAATTGAGGGCCTACATCAGGCAGGTAAAACTGGGACCACTAACTATACTAATGACCAACTAAACCAATTAGGCATTGACAGCTCAACCTATGCTGCACCCGACGGCTGGTATGCAGGCATAACCCCCCAATATGCGTTTGCAGGATGGGTTGGTTATGATAATCCTTTAGAGGCAGGAAATTATTTAAGTCTATCCGACACAAGTATCCCACAAGCTATCTATAAAGAAATGATTACCTACCTTATGAATGATGTTCCTAATACCGATTGGTTAAAACCAGATAATATCGTTGAGACTGAAATTGAAAAATACACAGATCCAATTCTTTTACCAGGGCCATTCACACCTGCCGAAGCTCGTTCAAAGGAACTTTTTATTAAAGGACAAGAACCTAAGAAACAATCACTCGCCTATGGTCGTTATATTGATGCACCAACTAATTTTAATGCACAATATAATCAAGATGATAAGACCATTACAGCAACTTGGGATCCGCTAACCACTTCAAGCGGTCAGTTTGTCTTAAATGTAAATGGGGTTGATGTTTATTCTGGTAGCGATACTAGTGTAACTATTCCGGCAGAAAGCGATGGTGAATATACTCTTCGCTTAACCATTGTCGACGGAAACTCTAGCTCGGACACATTAGTTATTACACTCAATATCTCTGGCAGTGAAGACTCTTCCCAAGAATCTGAATCAATTCCTGATGAGTCTTCAAGCGAGTCAACTAGCATTCCACCATTAGATTCATCTTATCCGCAGGATCCACCAATACCTGATGAGTTTTTTGAAAATGATGAAAATTAATTTTAATGAAGCAAAAAAGACTAAGACCAATAATAAGGTCCTAGTCTTTTTTACATATAATTTTGTTGATTAACTTATTGGTAAATAATCATACTATTCCTTTTACAGTAGAAAAAAATACAAATACCTTAAGCACTTATCTTTTTTTATCTATATCAATCTGACTCATATCCACGAATTGGGTCCAATCTTTTACATTTGCTTTAGCATAATACCGGCCAAATAATAATAATAAATGATGGGCTTCAACCCATTGATTTTCTGGTATTAAAGCCATTAAAGCTTTTTCTACTTGGAGCGGACTGGCTGCTTGATCTACCACACCCATTGCCTTAGCCACACGCTCGACATGGGTATCCACCGCAATCGCTGGTTGGCCAAAAGCCTGACCTAAGACCACATTAGCCGTCTTTCGACCAACACCTGGTAAAGACTCTAGATCTTTTCGATTATCAGGTACCTGACCCCCAAAATCTTCAACTAATCTTTTTCCCGTAGCAACTAAATATTTAGCCTTATTATGAAATAATCCTATGGATTTAATATATGGTTCCACTTGGCTGGGACTAGCTTGAGCTAGACTCTGGGCATCAGGAAAACGTTCAAATAAGGAAGGGGTTAATTTATTCACCTGTTTATCAGTCGTCTGGGCCGACAGTATAACTGCTACTAATAGCTGAAAGGGATTTTCAAAATTTAATTCAGACACCGGATCCTCGATCAATAACCGTAATTGATCTAATATTCTAGCCATCCGTTCTTGGGTCATTGTTCCTGCCACTATTATTCAACCTCTTTTTCGTCTATGAATTTAATTCATCCCAATCGTAGAGTGGAATTTCGTAAACTGATAAGTCCTTTTGATCCTGTTTTCGACTTAGATAATTATTATTAAACACTTGAATTTGAGCTTCTGCTTGGGCAACAGTATGAATATTCTGCTTTTCCCAATTTAGTAAAATTTTATCAATATAGGCAATATTTAAGGCTTGATGAATAGCTGCCTCCCTTAATGCAACTAGCACTAAAGCAGGGGAATACTTATCTTTACTTAGCCAAGCATTAATAGTTTCTAATTCATTTGAATTGACAGGTCGCCCGAATTCTTTTTGAATTTTTTGCACTAGATCCCTACTCTGTTTAACAATAGGCTGAGGCCCCTCATTTTTATTCTTATCATTAAAGTAAGTCTCATCCAAATGTTCAAATAAGGGACGTAAAGTATAATGGTCCGTTTGCTTACCTTGCTTATTCGTTCTTAATTCAATTGATAGGTATTGCTTGGTCAAAAGAGCATCTAATAATTGAAAGACTTTTTGGCTCTCCATACCTAAATGGTTCGAAATGACTTCAATCTCGTCAACTGCCTGGCTTTGAGCAATCTGTGACATTAAATACATAATAAGAATTAATTCATCACCTGATAAATTTAAATCTGCATAAGCTCGGATTAAACGATTCGGCACCAGGGTGAAGCCATCTTTCATCCAATCATAAATTGATGAATTCATTCAAATACTCCTTCATTCGCTTAAAAAAAGGAAATGGTAAAAATCTCATTTTGAGACTTAAAACCATTCCTTTTGAGCATCATTTTCCTATTTTATGGATAAATCCGATTTAAAAGACGTGGGAATGGGGCTGTTTCACGAATATGTTCTATACCAGATAACCATGCCACGGTCCGTTCTAGACCAATACCAAAGCCGGAATGAGGGACAGTACCATATTTACGTAAATCTAGGTACCAAGCATAAGTATCCAAGTCTAACCCAAATTTTTCAATGTTTTCTGCTAATGTCTCATAATCGACTTCCCGTTCAGAACCCCCAATTATTTCACCATACCCTTCTGGTGCGATTAAATCAGCACAGAGGACAGTTCTAGGGTCTTCTGGATTAATTTTCATATAGAATGGCTTGATACCTTTTGGATAGTTCAAAATAAAAACAGGCTTTTCATATTGGTTGGCAATAAAGGTTTCATGTGGTGAACCAAAATCATCGCCCCACTCAATATCTTCGAAACCATTCTTTTTCAAAAGACTAATCGCATCCGTGTAAGAAATTCGTGGATATGGTAATTGGGTGTATTTTTCTAATTGTTCAATATCACGTTCTAATGTCTTTAAGGCTAACTGACAATGTTCAATCACATTTCTCACTAAATAAGCCACATATTTTTCTTGTACTTGTAAACTTTCTTCATGTTCAACAAAAGCCATTTCGGGTTCCATCATCCAAAATTCAATCAAATGACGACGAGTTTTAGATTTTTCTGCACGGAAAGTTGGACCAAAGGAGAAAACTTTACCAAAGGCCATAGCTGCTGCTTCCATATATAACTGGCCACTCTGTGACAGGTAAGCATCTTCTTCAAAATATTTGGTGTGGAATAATTCTGTAGTGCCTTCAGGAGCTGAACCCGTTAAAATGGGTGGATCTACTTTAATAAACTCATTCTCCGCCATAAATTGATATGTTGCTCGAATAATTTCATTCCGGATTTGCATAATCGCATGTTGTCTTGAAGACCGTAACCATAAGTGACGATGGTCCATCAAGAAATCCGTTCCATGTTCTTTGGGCGTAATTGGATAATCTTCAGAATGACCAATAATTTCAAAATCAGAAACCAGTAACTCATACCCTAAAGCTGACCGATCTGAAGCTTGTACGGTTCCACGAAGTTTAAGTGAACTTTCTTGTCCAATATGTTTGACTTGTTCAAATAATTCAGGCGCGACTTGGTTTTTTAAAATAACTGCTTGAAAATAAGCAGAGCCATCACGTAATTGTAGAAAGGCTATTTTACCTGAGCTCCGTTTATTAGTTACCCAAGCATTTACTACCACTTCTTGGTCTAAAAATCTTGCCGCATGAATCATTGTAATTGTTTCCATTAATAACTTCCTTTCTTTGATAAAGTCCCTGCAAGGAACTAAAGATTTGAAATAACTTGAATGTTTTGACCATTCTTGGCATTTATATAGTAATAGGTCATCGTTGCTTCTTTAGTTTTAAAGGTGATTTCCCATACAGGTTGACCATCCAATAAACCTAAACGTGCAGCTACGATATCTTTTAAATTGTCTTCATTATTGGCCACTGTAATTGCCTTAGCATCTGCTTCAGAAATAATATCTTGTGGACTAAAATAATGAACATCGCCCCCATCCCGAGCGACGATGGCATAACTTTGCTTATTCTCTTCATTTTGATAGTCTAATGAAAAGTAAGTAGCTTCTGTTGTCGTTAACCAGTAAAATTTATTTACTTTTTTAACATCATGATCTACCTCAACCAACCGAACGGTTTCTTGTTTAGCTTGATTGATTGAGCGTTCACTTGCCATAAATATTCCTATAAAGGCTAGTAAAATCAAAACAATTATTAAGGTTAAGACATTAACGGTCCGACGACTCAAAGGCACTGCCTCCTCTATTTTTCAATGGTCTAATCATACCATACTTACTGAATCCAATCTATCTCTTTTCTTTTCTCATTCGACTCAAATCTAAGCTAAAAAACTTAATGACAAAATTTAATTTACTTGGAATTTACCTGCACTTATATGGGTCTAGGTTGACCCAGCATAAAGAATTAGGCAAAAGAATCAAAGTATTCAAAACTAAATTCAGGCCCTAAACTTTCATGAATGATACTTGAATAAGCTTGCGTGAACAGACGGTCATCATAGATAAACATTTCATTGTCATGCAAATTATTGGCCACAGCAACCAAAATTTCTTTTAAGGTTTGAATCATTTGAGGTAATAATTGATCTTTGAAAATATCAGTTTCTTGACCATAATAATCCTGAATTGCTCGCATACCTGCACTTTCTAGTGAAAGAAATGGTAATTTTAATAGGTGAACCTGAACACTGGGACTTATTTCTTGCCAATCATTCGCCATAAAATCACGCCAAGTAATTAATAAAATTGCCTTTTGGGCTTGCTTGAAGTGCCGACATACTTTACGTAAACTCCCTTTATATCCTTGGGCAAGAACTACATAATTATGACTAATTAAATCTTGATTTAGGACTTGAGGATAAGTAGCCTGAATTTGTTCTTGCGAACTAGCAATCACAATCATTTTATTAGCCAAGCTAGTCTGTGAATCTAGTAAAAAATTAACAAAATTCTGGACATATTTATCTCTTGGCCGCTGCTTCTCAAGCTCATCAGTATAAAGAACAGGTACCTGAATAGTATTTTGGATCGGTAGTTTTAATTCATAATTTTCATAGACAAAATTAGCTTGGTTTAACCAACTATCATTTCCAACTTTTTGATGGTAACGATAATTCCCTTTAGAAAATGCTAGACAAGCTTGATTAGATAAATAGTTTGAAAAGTCTAGAATCTGTAAGGAACGTTTTCGTAATACTAAGTGGTAGGCCTGGCTTTGAATAATATCGCCCTGCAGAACTAAAAATTCTTTGCCCCCTGTCTTCTGTATGTATAATTGAACAGTTTGACTACATCTTTCAAGTAAATTACTTAAATCAAAGGCCAATTTAGGGGCTAGGTCAGTCAAACTGGGTACAAGCTGCTTTTTTGCTTGTTGACTTTGTAAATAAAGCTGTTGCAATAAAATTTGAATATTCTTAGCTATTTTATCCTGGTTTGCAAAATAATAAGTACGCGGTAGGCTTCCTAGGGTATCCTGGTCTGCTTCTTTCAAAATGTAAGGCTCCAATAAATCAATTAACTGAAATACAGTCTTTTTTAAGCCAAGCAATAATATCTGTTCGGCATGCCCCACCTGATTTAAACTTTTTATTCTGTCCGAAAGATTTACAATTTGAGTAAAATAAGAAGACAATGGAATACTCGCTTGTTCCTGATGTCTAGCTACTTGAATCCAACTTTCAATATTCGAAATATAAAGTTGGCACTTATCTAGCCCCAAGTCCTGATAGATAGACTGAGTCACTAACTTCATCCAATCATAGTATCGCATGATAATCAAAGGATACCGACTAACCGTTTTAATCATATTCATAGCAAGCGATTTATTTTCCTGATAACTTGATTCTTCTCGTATTTGTCTTACAACGGGACTGGATGCAATCTCTGAATGTAAATCGGATAAGTCGCCACTTTCTTGATTCGATAACCAATAAATTAAAGCGGCCATCACGATTAATTCTTGTTGATTTAAGCGCTCAAGGTCTTGCCTGTTGACTAACCGATATAAATTAACTGCATAGAGAAAATTTTCTTGATTTTTATAAATTGCCCCGAAATCGCCCTCATTTATTGTTTTTAAAGCATGATAGAAATAATCTGCTTGCTCCAAATTTTCAACTAACAGGATAATTTGTTTTCTCTGATTTAAACCAGCCTTGACACTTGCTACAATTGCTTCATCCGGTATCGGAAGATGTTTATTTTCCATAATTAGGTAAGGCTCATTATGAAAACAAGCTTGTGCATATTCACCAAATGACATCATTACTCTTGATAAACTTTGACCTACTTCTTCGTTAGCTTGAAGACTTGTAGCTAGGGTGAGCCCTAACTTTTCTTTATTAAAAATTAAAAATTGTTTGGTTTGGTCTAAAATCATGACCTCATCATTCGGCAAATGTTCTAGGTAGGGGCGCAAGTAATCCAAGCTTTTAGCTTCGGCTTGAATTATTAACTGGGCTATCCAATCCAAGAGATAGGCGGTGATTTTGGCATCAGCTAAAGCTTGGTGGGCCTGATCAAAAAAAAGGTTCATTTCCTGACTTAAATCAGTTAAATTAAATCCAATCGCTTGAGGCATAAATATTTTAGCTAGCTTAACTGTATCTAAGGCAGGAGGATTAAAGTCTAAACCAAAATGATGAAAACATTGTTTCAAAAACCGTAAATCAAAATTTATATTGTGGGCAACAAAAATACAGTCTTTTAAGCGATAATGCCATAAATCAATCACTTGACTCAGATGGGGAGCTTTTTGAACCTGTTCGTTACTAATTCCTGTTAATTTGGAAATGTGACTGGGAATAGGCATATTGGGATTAATCAACATATCATATTCTTTTGTCACTTGCCCTTCTTCAATAATTAAGGCTGCAATTTGAATAATACGATCCCCTTGGTCCAAATTAGGTCCGGTCGTTTCAATGTCCACAATTGCTATCGGTGTGGTCATTATTCACCACCCCCTTGCCAATTTTCTTTAACAAAAGAGATAATAGCCTCTTGTTCATTACTTAATTCGCCATGCAGAATCTTTGCCTCGATTATTGCCAAGATTTGACCAATAAGTGGCCCCCCTTGTTTGAGCTCCAGAGCTGCCATAACATCCTTTCCATCCACCAGCATATCTTGTCGATCTTGCATAGGTAAGCTGGCTTTGATTTCTACAATATCTTTACTCGTCTTTTCCCCCCGAAATAATCGGTAAGCTTGTACTGGTTCTAATAAATTCAAATTATAGGCATAAGCCGTTTGACTAGACCAAAAAAGCTCCGTCTCAAAATGCATCAGAGTATCAAAAGCCAGGACTTGGTCTATAAATTTATTTGAAAAAGTCCATTTTCTCAGCAATTTTTTCATCTTTGCTTGATCTAAGCCTAGCTTTTGCAAAAAAAGCATCCAGACAAAGCTCTCTTCATTAGCAAAAAATTGATTTCTAGTTTCTTCTAACAAGTCACTTAATTCTGCTATTGCTGAATCTACCTTTCCTTGAGGAAGTAGCAAATACTCACTTAGGTTAGAATCTAGGAAATATGGTAAGGCAGTGTGAAGGTATGATCCTAATAAAAATTTAGAAAATTCAATCCGAATCCTTTCCATAGAAATATATTTCAAGGTTGGAGCTAACTTCTGAATCGCCCGTAAAGTCGTTTCCTCAATCGAGAAACCTAATTGACTGGCAAATCGGAGCGCACGCATCATCCTTAAACCATCCTCTTGGAAGCGGGCTTCAGCGTTCCCCACGGCCCGAATACGTTCAGCTTTTAAATCCTTTAAACCGTCATGGAAATCATAAACTTGACCTTGTCGATCAAGTGCCAGGGCATTTACCGTAAAATCACGCCGTAAGGTATCTTCTTGTAGATTCCGTACAAAAGCCACGGAGTCTGGCCGCCGATGGTCACTGTACTTCCCTTCAATCCGAAAAGTCGTCACTTCATATGGCACTTGGTCCCACATAACAATAATAGTTCCATGTTCTTTACCCACATCAATGGTATGCTTGAAAATTGCTTCAATCTCTTGTGGTTGAGCTGAAGAGGTAATATCAATATCGTGGATAGGTAAACCAAGTAGCGAATCCCGAACACAACCGCCAACAAAATAAGCCTCATATCCATGAGACTCAATTTGAGCCATGACAGGCATGGCCGCTTTAAATAATTGATTATCTAAACTAATCTTCATGAGACCATCCTTGATTTTCTCTATCTTTGCTTAAGTCTTCTATCTGTTTTAATAAATAGTCAACTTCTTCAAAATTGTTCGCTTCTAAGGCCCGATTAATGCCTGCTTGAAGCTCAGTCATTTTAGCTTGGAAACTCATCTCAAATAGATATTCATCTAAGCCAGCTTGATTATTTTCCTGAGGAGTAAAGGGATTCTCTTCAAAAACATCGAATTTCATTAACTCTTGATATAAATTAGGAATATTTAATTCAATATAATAAACAGGTTCGTCTAATCGGCCTGACATCCGCAAATCATGAAAGGCTTGTTCTGACAAGGTATATGATAATTGATCTTTGTAATATACAAAAGGTTGATCACTATTGCGATAATAAGAAATATAAAGACCCCGAGGTGCATATTTACAATTTTCAGAAAACTCAATTCGATTAAGCAAATTAGGTTGGGATGCGATATATTTTAATAGATAATTTACAGAAGGATTAGCATGTCGATAATGTTGCATTAACCATTCAATAAAAGCCCGTTTATTTTCATTCTGACTCATCTTCTTCACCTTGCTTTATATTCTCAATTTGTTTTTGTAAAAAATTCCGATAAGCTTTTACTTGCTCAGTGTAATAAAAACTCCGCTGATTCTTCTTAATCAAATCAAGTGCTGCTTGACCTTGTCCCCTATTATACATGAATTTAGCATAATCATACACTAATTTGGGTTGATTTTCATAGCTTGCCAAGGCTAATTCATACTGCTCAACCGCTTGAGTATCCATTCCTAAAGCTTGGAAGGTCTTGGCATAGTAATAATAATTATCTAAATTAAAGATGGGACTAATCATGTTAGTTTTCAAAAAGTGTAAGGCATACTTAGGGTCTTCTTCTAGATAATAATCCATGACCAAGCCTAAACTTTGATAAGCTTCTTCTGCTTCTTCAAGATAGGGTAAGTATTCAAGTAAATGCAAAATTAATTTTTTAGGTAAATATTTTATATCTTTGCCAATCTCAACCAATTGCATTATCTCTGGGTCATCATAAGCCATTTGATCTAATAACCAATCTATTTCAGCCTTTAATCCACTTTGACCATTCCCTAACTGATAATTAATTTGTAAAAGTAAATGCCGATTGGGCAAATAATCAGGATTAAAAGAATAAGCTAATTGGGCATAGTCAAGGGCCATTTGATAATCATGAATAGCAAAGTAAAAACGAGCAAACAGATAAGCTTCTTCTATACTCTTTATGGGTAAATTAGGATCAGTAATCATCTTGGTCACTTTTTCAGCCTGAATCAATTCTTGTTCTAGTTCTAAAGCAACCAAAGTCATTCGACTTGTCCTTTGCAAACTTTCACTGCGTTTAAAATAGGTCCAAAGACTTTCAAGGTAAGGTTTTGCTTCTGCAAACATATGAGCATCTATATAATAATCGGCTAAGTCTAAATAAGCAGCTGCATAAGTTGGAAAGTCTTTAATTAATTGACGATAAAGACTAATGCCTGCTTTTTCATGTCCCATGGCTAAGTATACTTGACCCAGAATACGTTTTGCTTTGCGTGATCGTTTCGAGTTATGAATACGATTTAACCAAGCATAGGCTCGTTCAAAATCTTGTAAGGAAAAATAAATTTCTCCTACAAGGAGGCATAAACGATAGTTAGGTTTAATTTGATAAAGGTGATTTAAAATCATTAAAGCATAATCATAATTAAAATGTGTTTGATAAAAAATAGCTAATTCAAGGAGACGTTTATAAACTGAAGAAGGATGATCTTCTTCACTATAATACTGGCTTAACCATTCTTGGGCTTGGCCTTGTTGAACTTGTAATTCAAATAAATCTGCTAAATTTGGCATGGTATCCTCCTAAAATCTACTTTTTATCAGGCAGACTATTATATTATTATACTACCATAATACTGTTACTGACTCTAGAGTAAGATTCTTCCGAAAGTTATTTTTCATTAAATACTATCAACTTATAACATTTTAAAATTTTTATAATAAAAATTTAAACAAAAAAATAAGGCCAGTATAATCCGGCCTTATTTTTTATTTAAGAAAATTATTTAACAGCGTCTTTTAAAGCTTTACCAGCTTTGAAGCCAGGAACTTTAGTTGCTGCGATTTCAATTTCTTCACCAGTTTGAGGGTTACGGCCCTTACGAGCAGCTCTTTCGCGTACTTCAAAAGTACCAAATCCGATGACTTGAACTTTTTCACCATTTGCTAAGGTTTCTTGAATTGTTTCGAATAACGCTTCTACAGTAGCTGTAACGTCTTTTTTAGTCAAGTTAGTTTTAGCTGCAACTTGTTCTACTAATTCTGCTTTATTTGCCATAAATAAAGTCCTCCTTTAATCTTTGCGTGTTATTCAACACATATAATTTCTGAGTGGCATTTCACTCGATATTACCTATATAGAATATCATACACATTCTTTATCTTCAATCATAAAGTCCCGATTTAAAGCACTTTCAGAAATTATTTTATAAAATTATTGGCGTTCTCTCGTAATTAAGTGGATTGGCGTTCCTTCAAAATAAAATACTTCACGTAATTGATTTTCTAAGAAACGTTTGTAAGAGAAATGCATCAATTCTGCATCATTTACAAAGACGACAAAAGTAGGCGGCCCAACGGCAACTTGCGTCATATAATAAATCTTCAAACGACGCCCTTTATCCGTCGGCGTAGGGTTGGTCGCCACTGCATCCATCACAACATCATTTAATAGGGACGATTGAACACGACGATTACGATTTTCATAAATTTGTTCAATCAAAGGACTTAACTGGTCTAAACGTTGACCGGTTTTGGCTGAGACAAATAAAATTGGTGCGAAATTGAGGTAACGAAATTCTGACCGAACTTTATCAGTAAAGTCCTTAAAACTATCATTATCTTTTTTTAGGGCATCCCATTTATTAACTACAATAATAATTCCTTTCCCCGCTTCATAGGCATAGCCTGCGACATGTTTATCCTGGTCGCGAATTCCTGTTTCAGCATCAAGTACAATACAGACTACATCTGAACGGTCAATAGCAGCTAAGGAACGCATCACTGAATATTTTTCAGTGTTTTCATAAACTTTTCCCTTTTTCCGAATTCCGGCAGTATCAATCACTGTCATTTCTTTACCAGTTTCTGAAATGAATTTACTATCAACTGCTTCGCGGGTTGTTCCCTCAATATTAGAAACAATTACACGTTCTTCTTTCAAAACAGCATTCACCAGTGAGGATTTTCCTACATTGGGGCGACCAATAAAAGAAAACTTAATAGATGTATCTTCATAGTGAGTCGCCAAATCTTTAGGAAAAGAAGCAACGATTTGGTCTAATAAATCCCCTAACCCTGTGCCATGAGCTCCTGATACCGGGTGGGGTTCGCCCAGTCCCAAAGCATAAAAATCAAAGATATCCATCCGTTGCTCAGGATTATCCGTCTTATTCACTGCCAGAATAATAGGTTTATCTGTTTTAAGTAACATGGAAGCAATGACTTCATCCTCACGCGTCAAGCCTTCTTGACCATTTGCCAACATAACAATCACATCTGCTTCATCTATCGCAATCTCAGCTTGGTAACGAATTTGTTTCATTAGGGGTTGATCATCAAGTTCAATACCACCTGTATCAATCAAGCGATAATCATTGCCTAACCATTTTCCTGTAGCATAAACCCGGTCACGAGTAACACCTGGGAAGTCCTCAACGATTGATACTCTATCTCCGACTAAACGGTTAAAAATAGTTGATTTTCCTACATTTGGACGGCCAACTAAGGCCACTACTGGAATTTCGACCATTAATCTGCTCCTTTCTTGCATTTAAAAAGAGTAGGTATGGACCTAGGCTGAACATTCTAGGCTTAGAGACAACAGGCTCTACCATACCCACTCATAAACTTCCATAAGATACTAAAAGCTGGGAACAAGCCCCAGCTTCTTTGTATTCTTGAATTAAATTAGTCTTGATCTGATAAATCAAGGCCACTCAATTGAGAACCTAATAAATCACCCATAGTAAATGAATTTTCAACATCATCTGAGCTAGCAGCTTGTTTATTGGAAGCTGGTTTAGCTGGACGATTGTTAGATTTATTTGCCTTTGGAGCGCGTGGCGCACGTGGGGCAGAATAATCTTCGTTTTCTTCAGCTTCTGAACGAGCTGGAGCTTCTTCTAAAGCTTTAATAGATAATGATAAACGATGTTCTTCTGGATCAACACTTAAAACTTTAACATCAATTTCTTGACCTTCTTCAAGCTTATCAGCTGGGGTAGCAATATGTTCATGAGAAATTTGAGAAATATGAACAAGTCCTTCTACTCCAGGGAATACTTCTACGAAGGCACCAAAATCTGTAAGGCGTTTAACGGTACCCTTAAGTACAGCACCTTGTCCAGCTTTTTCTTCAATATCATCCCATGGTCCAGGCAAAGTATCTTTAATAGATAATGAAACTCGACCTTCTTCTAAATCAACTGATAATACTTTAACTTTAACTGTTTCACCAGGAGTTAAGTAATCACTTGGTTTAGCCACATGTTCATGGGCAATACGTGAAATGTGAACAAGCCCATCCACGCCATCTAAATCAATAAAGGCACCAAAGTTAACTATACGAGCAACTGTTCCTTCAATGATTGATCCTTCTTCAAGGGTTTGTAAACGTTCTGCACGTTTAGCTTCTCGTTCAGCACGAGCAATATCTTTATGTGATAAAATTAAACGATTGTCATTTGGTTCGATTTCAACAATCTTGAATTTTAGTTCTTTACCAACATAAGTTGAGAAATCATCCACAAAATAATCTTCAACCATTGATGCAGGCACGAAACCACGAACGCCTAAATCAACCACAAGACCACCTTTAACTACGTTTTTAACTGGGGCTTCAATGACTTCATCATTTTTAGCTTTTTCTTCTAATTCAGCCCATACTTTCTTAGCATCAACGCGTTTTTTAGATAATAAGTAATTTCCATTTTCTTTATCTTTAATTGGTTTTACTACCACTAATTCAACTTCATCACCAATATTAACCACATCAGTTAATTCTTCAATTGGTATAGCTGATAATTCATTGCGAGGAATAACCCCTTCAAGTCCGCCACTCTCTTGGATAGAAACACGCACTTGATTATCATCAAAAGCTAATACGTCACCTACGACAGTATCACCTACTTTGATTTCTTTTACGCTATCTAAAGCATCTTCCATTGTTTCCATTGTAGTATTTTCTACTACTTCTTCATTTCCGTTTTCTACAAACTCTGACATCTACCAGTTCCTCCTAAGCCTTCGCTCATTTTCGTGATCCCTATATCCATAGAAAGTATGCATATAGCAGACCTCATAATATAAATAATAACAAAAGATTACAAAATAGTCTAGTATAAATAGGGACTTCGCCACTTTAATTCTATTATTTTGTAATAATTTTTTTTACGTAAGTCAGCATTTCTTCGATTGTTAAGTCGGATGCATCAATTTCAATTGCATCCTCTGCTTTTTTCAAGGGACTATGTTTTCTACTTGAGTCATATTTATCACGTGCAATGATACTCGCTAGAATTTCTTCATAAGATTCAGTAGCTAAGCCTCTTTCAACATTTTCTTTATACCGCCTTTGAGCGCGCACCTCAGGCCGAGCCGTAAAGAAAAATTTATAATCAGCTTGGGGTAAGACGACCGTACCAATATCTCTCCCCTCCATTACAACTGATTTTTCTTCTGCGATTTCTCGCTGACGAGCCACTAATACTTGCCGAACTATGGGTATGGCTGATACTTCCGAAACATTTTCAGTGACTTTTGAACTTCTAACCCGCCTTTCAACATCCTGTCCATTTAAAAATATATGCTGAATTTTTTGTCCCTCAACTGCTACGAATTTAAAATCTAATTGACACCGGTTCAAGGTTTCAATCACTTGGTTTAAATTAGTGAAATCAACCTTAGCATCCAAAAGAGCCAAGGTCACTGCACGATACATAGCTCCTGTATCCACAAAAATATAATTGAAATCTTGAGCTAATAACTTAGCTACTGTTGATTTTCCTGAAGAAGCGGGTCCATCAATAGCAATTTGCATAATCTATTCCTCCAAAATTGGTTATCATAAAAACAAGGTGGACTTTAAGTGAATATTAAACTTCACCTTCAGTCCACCCTCACTATTAAAATATTTACAAACTTTTATCAGTAAAATTAAGGAACAACTATCGTCATACCAGGATGAATTGGGGTAGAAGTTGTTGCACCATTCATTTCTAATAAGGTATACACATCAATACCATAATTACGCGCAACTCCATACCAAGTATCACCCTGTTGAATAGTATAAGAGCCTGACCCACTTGGAGTTGGTTCTGGTGTTTCTGGTTCAACTGCTGGTGTTTCTGGTTGAGTTACTTCTTCAGTCACTCCAGTACTCTCACTAGATGATTCATCATCATTTTCAACCGTGATAGCACGTGAAGAAATCGATTGACTTGCACTTGACTGACTTGAAGACGACTGGCTTGAAGCGGATGAAGACTCTTGACTTGTGGAGGTTCTAGAAATCATAACTTGCTCCGCTTTACGTCCAGGAATATCATCGTTATTTCTTTGGGCATCAACAATCATAAAGATTGCAAGCGGAATAATCAATAAGACCACAAAGACAGCTAATAAGACTTTTGATAAGGTAGTAGCTTCTTTATCAGGTTGATTACGTGCAGTCCGTGAAAATTGACGATTTTTTAAGTTTTCATCAGCCGAAAAACGTTGGCTCCAAGGACGACCTTTTTTAGAATCTTTTGCTTGACGATTATTGGGTGCTTGATAGCTTGCCCGTTTAGGTTCTTCAAATAAATCAGACTCGAAAGAATCTTGGTGAGATTCCCTAGTTTGATATTCATCTTCAAATTCATGATCTTTTGGCATAAAAAACCTCCTAAGTATCTAAATATTTGGTTAAATACCCTATTCATTGTTATAATTTTACCCTATTTTAGCATATTTTACAAATTTAACTATAATTTATGCTTTAAAGTTGTGCGAATAACATCATATTGAAATTATTTTGTAATATTTTGCTTATTTTTCTAAAAAGTAAGTTAAAAGTGGGGCAAGAACTTCTACTTAGAAAAATTCCTGTCCCACTTTTAAACAGTATTAATTTTACCTTATATAAGGAATATTTTGCTAATACTTTTGTAAAATGTAGTATAAACCTTGTGACTGGATGGTAAATTAAGGTTGTACCGCTAGTTTCTTGGCACTTCTTTTTTGAATATGTCCTTGGTAATCTCCGAAAAGTAAGTCACGTTTTTGAATAAAAGGCATCACAGTTCTAAAAGTAATAATTTGTAGGCCTGCTAAAATTAAACCTTTGATTAGATTAAAAGGCACAATTAGAGTCATGACATAAGCCAAGATATTATCAATTGGGAAATTCAATACTTTTATATAAAGGGGTAAAGCCACATAATAATTAATTAAAGCCATTGAGACAGTCAATAAAAGAATTAAACCAATAGACATAAAAGCATATTTAAACCACTTATGGCCTTGTTTCATATATTTTAGGGCAATATGAGCTGGTAAAAACATGGCTACAGTAGCAACAAAACTCATAATTGCGCCGATAGGAATCCCTACTTCGCCCCCTTTTAACACATAATTTAAACTATCACGAATCAGAGCCACAATCACTAAACCAACCGGTCCATGAACAATGAGTGCAATCAGTGCAGTTAAATCAGATAGATCTACCTTTAAAAATGGTGCTGCCGGTAGAATCGGAAAATCGAATTGTCGAAGCACAATGCCCCATGCTGCCAAAATTGCCAAAAATACCAATGAACGAATGTCTAACTTTTTCATTATCTTTTCCTCCTATTTGGATCTTTGGGAGCAAAAAAGGAATCCCTGAGGGGATTCCTTGATAAATGGTTGTTTTATAAGCAATGCTCATAAATAATCTCCTTTATCCAGACTTTACTGTCGGTACTGGAATTACACCAGTTCTACAAACTAAGCTAGTTTGTTCGTGGACTTTACCACCGGTCGGGAATTTCACCCTGCCCCTGAAGACGTTTTATTCTATATGTTTATAATATCACAAAGATATAAATCTGTCAAAGCTAGTTTATAGGTTTTTTAACTCTGTTACTTCGTTAGGTAAAAGTTCCCGGTATTCCCCAGGTTGCATTTTTCCTAAATTTAGCGGACCAAATTTTTCCCGCTTTAACTTGACTACATGTGCACCCACTGCTTCGAACATTTTTTTAACCTGATGGTTCCAACCTTCATGAATGGTTAACTGCACAACAGACATTTTCTTTTCTAAGTTAGTATCTAATACTTTTGCTCTTGCTTTTGACGTTTTCTTACCATCAATAATAATTCCGCGTTCTAGCTTACGTAAAGCTTCCTTATCCAAAATTTTATCCAATTTAGCTACATAAACCTTATCCACTTGGTAACGTGGATGCATCAATTGATTGGCGAACTCACCATCATTAGTTAAAAGTAATAAACCGGTCGTATCAAAATCTAGACGACCAATTGGATAAATTCTTTGGTCAATGTGCTTAAAATAGTCCAGTACAACAGGACGTCCCTTGTCATCTGATACCGCCGAAATAACATTTCGGGGTTTATAAAACAGAAAGTAACGTGGTTCCTCTAGGTAAATTGGGACCTGGTCGACTTCAATCTTATCACTTTGCTTCACCTTAAAGCCCAATTCTGTCACAGTCTGACCATTAACAGTAACCCGACCTTGGCTAATAATTTCTTCACATTTACGGCGACTAGCAATTCCAGCATGAGCCATTACTTTTTGGAGTCGTTCCATGTTTCTGTCTCCTCTTTTTCTTTATCCTGATCAAACAATTCTATTTGCCATTCCTTTGTTCTAAACAGTTCTTCTGAAGCTAATTCAGCGTTTAATGCCAAGGGCTCTATGCTTGGAAGTTCTGCCATACTTTCCAAACCAAAATAATCTAAAAAATAATCCGAAACTCCGTATAAGATAGGTCTTCCTGGCCCTTTTACCCGCCCCACTTCTTTAACTAAATCACGTAATAATAGCTTTTGAATCATATTCTGAGAGGCCACCCCCCGTATTTCTTCAATAGCCAGTCGTGTAATTGGTTGGCGATAAGCAATAATTGCTAAGGTTTCAATCGCAGCTTGGGAGAGTTCTTGATTATAGGGATCTTGTGCAAAATCTTTTACATCCTCAAAAAGTTCCTTTTTTGTCACTAACTTATAAACTTGATTATACTTAGCCAACTCAACAGGAGAATTTTCGCTTTGGGCGAGTAAAAGCTGAATTGAATGAATGACCTCTTTTAGGGTATGATCATCAAGATTTAATTTGTTTTTCAAGTAAGAAGGCGCAAGACCATCATTTCCGGCAATAAATAAAAGTCCTAAAATTCGTTTAATCATTGACATTGACTTGCATACCCTCTTTTCGACTAATTTTTATGGGACCTTTTAAAAAATCTTGACTTAGAATGAGTTCTTGCTTACGTACCATTTCCAACATGGCCATGAAAGTAGCAATTAGCTCAGAGGGATTTGCCTGAGTGACACAGTCAATAAAATCTATCTCTTGCCCAACCTTAAGCTGTTTAAAAAGCTGGCGTATATAAGAGACCTTTTCTTCCACCGTCACACTTTCGGTATGAATCTGTCTTAATTTAGGCTGACGGTCTTCAAACTTAGCCAAGGCTAACTGCATTGCTTCAGCGAGTCCTTCTATACTAATTTGACCTAATTCAAGTGGAACTTTTGTCTGATATTGGCTTAAATCATGAGCCTCTTTGGTTAAAAGAAGCTGTCTTTGCTCTTGATACTCATTTAGTTGACCCGCAACAGTTTGAAATTGTTGATATAAGAGCAGTTGTTGGACTAAGTCCTGCCGTGGGTCTTGTCCTTCATAATCATCTTCTAAGTTAGGATTGGGTTCTATCGGCAATAGTAGGCGACTCTTTATTTCTAATAAGCTAGCCGCCATTACCAAATAATCGCCTACGATATCAAGTTGCAGTTCTTGCATTTGGTGAATATAAGCTAAATACTGAGAGGTTATTTCTCGCATCGGTATATCATTGATATCAACTTCTAGCTCTTTAATAAGATGTAAAAGTAAGTCAAAAGGGCCCTGAAAAGCCTCAAGTTCTAAATTTAAGCCTATTTCTGACACCTCGCCACTTCTTTCTTTTTATACTGCTTAAAAAGCCCCAGATTGTTCTAAACGATATTTATGTGTCCAAGCCGTTACGGTTTCCATTGTTTGATTAGATCCCATTACGGCTGCATTAGGATAAAGGGTCCTGATTTCTTTATACATTTGATAACCCCAGCCTTCATTACGATAGGATGGGCTGATAGCTACCCTATCAATAATAATGGTTGTAGAAGACTGACTTTCATTTCCATCTTGAATTTGTTGATCCAGAAGTAAGATAGCTAGTCCAAGAAAATTATCAGAGCTTTCATTTTTATAAAGGTAAATTTGACATGCTTCATCTTGACGATAAGCTTCTAAAACTTTTTCTTGTTCCTCTAAGCTAGGTGTTTCCTCATCATAAGTATAGGACAGAAAGCCTAATACAATTTTCTCATGACGTTTTTTTGAACTAACTAACATAATTGGTCCTTTCTGGTGCACTCAAGTCAATATTAAACTTACATCCGCGCAACTAATTCTTTAACTAAATGATTAAAACGTGGTTTTTGATGTTTAGTAACTTCAATCACTTCTTTATGGTCCAGGGAAGCTTGCATACCAGCAGCTAAGTTAGTAATACAAGAAATCCCAGTTACTTCCATGCCGCAGTGTTTAGCCACAATCACTTCAGGAACAGTGGACATGCCAACGGCATCTCCACCAATAGTACGTGCATAACGAATTTCAGCTGGGGTTTCATAAGTAGGACCAGCAAACCAAGTATAGACACCACTTTGAAGTTGGTAACCTTCTTCTGCTGCAATCTGATTTAAAATTCCGTGTGTTCTTGAACTATATGCATGTGACATATCCACAAAACGAGGTCCATGTTGATCTAAATTAGGTCCAATTAAAGGGTTGACACCAGCTAAATTGATATGGTCACTGATGACCATTAAATCGCCAATATTAAAGCTTTCATTAACGCCCCCACATGCATTAGTTACCACTAATTGTTTAATCCCTAACTCATGAAAAACACGGATAGGGTAGGTAACTGTTTGAATATCATAGCCTTCATAATAATGGAAACGACCTTGGAGCGCAACTACTTTACGACCTGAAAGTTTACCATAGACAAAGGCCCCTTCATGACCTTTTACTGTTGAAACAGGAAAATTTGGGATATTTTCATATGGTATTTTGATTGAATCCTCAAATTCATCCACCATATCTCCCAGACCAGAACCTAATACTAGAGCTATTTCTGGCGAGTCAACCCCTTGAGATATTAAATAATCAATTGTCTTTGCGAACATTTTTAGATCCTCCTAAATCAATTGGTCTAAGAAAGATTTACCATTTTCCGTTGCTTTTACTTTAAAATTATCAGAAATAGTGGCTGCAATATCTGCATAATTTTTTGCTTTTAGTTTTTTAGGCTCTTTTAAGGATGGTCCCCAAACTAAAATAGGAACATATTCACGGGTATGATCTGTTCCCTTATAGGTAGGATCATTACCATGGTCGGCCGTAATCATCAGTAAATCATCTTCTTGCATGGCTGCTTGTAATTCAGGAATCCGAGCATCGAAATCTTCCAAGGCTTGAGCATAGCCCTCAGGGTCACGACGGTGACCATAAAGAGCATCGAAGTCTACCAAATTAGTAAAGGATAAGCCTTTAAAATCCTTTTTCATCACTTCTAATAGGGTATCCACCCCATGCATGTTGGATTTTGTCCGATTACTTTCGGTAATTCCTTGATTATTAAAGATATCTGCAATTTTACCTACAGAAATGACATCTAACCCAGCATCTTTTAAGAAATCTAAGGTCGTTTGGCCGAAAGGACTTAAAGCGTAGTCATGCCGGTTGGCTGTACGAGTAAAGTTCCCAGGCTCTCCAATATATGGACGGGCAATAATCCGACCCAACATATAAGGTTCATCTAAGCTAATTTCGCGTGCATATTGACAAATCTTATATAATTCTTCCACTGGAATCACATCTTCATGGGCTGCGATTTGTAGAACAGAGTCAGCAGAGGTATAGACAATCAAATCGCCTGTATCTAATTGATGTTGGCCATATTCTTCGATAATTTCAGTCCCTGAAGCAGGTTTGTTGGCCACTACCTTTCGTCCGGAGAAATCTTCTAATTTCTTAATTAACTCATCAGGAAAACCATCGGGGAAAACCCGGAAAGGTTTTTCAATTTTGAGTCCCATTATTTCCCAATGACCGGTCATAGTATCTTTTCCAGCTGAGACTTCTTCTAGCTTGGTCCAATAGGCTTGACTTTTGTCCACAGGGCTAAGACCTGGAATGGGTGCTATATTAGCCAAACCCATATCTACTAGGTGAGGAACTTTTAAGCCTGCTGTACTGGCAATGTGACCTAGAGTATTTACATCAAAATCATCAAATTCAGCTGCATCTGGCGCTTGACCAATCCCGACTGAGTCCATTACTAATAAATGTATGCGTTTGAAAGTCATACTATCCTCTTCTTTCTATTGCTTAAGCCCCTGGAAAGGACTTACGATATACTTCTTGTAAACGATAATGTGAAATATGTGTATATATTTGAGTCGTTGAAATATTTTCATGACCCAATAACTCTTGAACAAGACGGAGATCTGCGCCATTTTCTAGAATATGGGTAGCAAAGGAATGACGCAAGACATGGGGGGAAACTTTTTTTTGAATACCAGCCAAGCTGACATATTTATTTAGCGTTTTCCAAATTCCCTGACGAGTAAAAGCTTTACCTCTTTGGGTTAAAAACAAATAATCACTACCAGCTTTGGGTAACCAACCATCACGCACTTGGTCTAAATACTTCTCAATCCAAAAAACTGCTTCTTCTCCTAACGGAACCATACGTTCTTTGTTTCCTTTACCTAAAGTCTGGATAAATCTTAAATCTAAATGTAGATCACCTAAACTTAGATTTGCTAGTTCTGACACCCTCAATCCAGTGGCGTATAGGGTCTCAAACATAGCACGGTCACGAATTCCAAACTTAGTATCAGTATTTGGTGCTGCTAGAATTGCTTCAACTTCAGCCATAGACAAGGAATGAGGTAAGGTCCTAGCCTTTTTTGGACTTTCAATTAAGGCCATAGGATTTTTACTTACAACCCCCTCTACCATTAAAAAGTGAAAAAAAGCTCTTAAAGAAGATAAGATTCTTGCTGCCGTGGAAGCGGCATAGCCTGCTTTATTTAAGCTAGCAATAAATAGTCGCACCAAATCTGTATCAATTTGACTTAATAAATCCATATTTTGTATCTGACAAAATCTAAAGAATTTCTTTAAATCAAGTTCATAATTAGCAATTGTATTTTGACTAAGACCTTTATCTATGGCTAGAAATCGCAAGAAATCAGACAAATAATCATCAATGCGACTGGCTTGATTCATCATTAAGATAAATACCTTCTCCTTTAACTTGCTTAACGAGTCTTTCTTTAAGCAGGCCGCCTAAAGCACGTTTAAATTGTTTTTTACTAATTCCCAATTGATTAACAATATCTGTTGGGTGTGATTTATCGTGTAAGGCTAAAAAGTGTGATGGAATCCGTTTTAGCATGTTTAGAATCATTTGACCATCTTGATCAATCATTTCGTAGGCTCGCGGTTTACTGGACCCATTGAGACGACCATCGGCATGGACATCGACGATTCTTACTTGTAAAACTTGACCTAAATGCACATCATCTGCTAACTCACTTTCATGGATAAAAACCTTATAACCTTCTGTAGATATTGTTTGAACCCCCATGGATAATAGCTGATAAACAGTCACTTGTAAATCTTGATTTTTTAAACGCTCACTAGCACGACGGAAATTACCACTAAGCTTTCTTTCATCTCCTAGTTTTGCCCATAAACGATTTTTTTTATCACGGGTCAGCGTCACAAATAAACGACTGTCACGTTTTGGCCAAAAAGCATGGTCATCCGGTAAATCATCTAAAGAGACCGCAATATCTTTATTAGCTAATCCAATATTAACAAAAACCCCCAATTCATGGTGTACGTCTACAACTGACGCCCAATCATAACTATCAAATCGGACCATCGGTAAATCCTCTTGAAAACACCAATCTCCATACTTATCTTGGTAAACTATTCCTTCGAGGACTTGACCTAGTTTATATTCTTGCTTGGCTTGATCCATTACTTTTAAAGTTTGACCCTGATTCTGTACAAAAATTTGGTCATCATTTATTTGACTAACTTTAGCTTCAATAATATTCCCATTTTCAAGCATCTTCTTCCACCTCCCTTACTAACTTAAGTGAAGAAAATCTAGTTTAACAAAGTAACTTCGCCAAACTAGATTCTATCTTATATTTAGATTAATAGCCTAAATACTTACAGTTGCACCATTAAAAACCCGGCCCCGGCGTGCATCTAAAGTAATCAATTGATTATCTATCACCTTATCAAAAACACCATCAGCACCAACAATGACTGGAATACCCAGCTCAACCCCCATGATTGCCGCATGAGAAGTCATACCAGCTTTAGCCACAATAATCCCCGCAGCTTGTTGCATGGCTGGCAGATAGTCTTTATCGGTATTTTCAACAACTAGAATTGCTCCATTATGCATTTTTTCATTGGCTTCTGCAGCAGACCGAGCTAAAACGGCTTTCCCAATCGCATTAGAACGGCCAACTCCGACTGCTTTAAGTATTTCTTCGCCGATCAGCTGAACCTTCATAATATTTGTGGTACCTGATTCTCCAACTGGTACACCTGCGGTAATGATAATTAAATCCCCTTCATGGGCAAAATCTTTAGCAACTGCTAATTTAGTGGCAGAATCTAACATATCATCCGTTGATTCTGGCACATCAATTACAAAAGCTTGGACACCCCAAGTTAATGCTAACTTATACTTAGTAATTTCAGAGAAAGTAGCGGCCAAGATATTAGCTTGTGGTCGATATTTGGCAATCATTTGAGCAGTATGACCAGATGATGTAGCAGCTACAATCGTTTCAATCCCCAAATTGCGTGCTGTGTGTCCTACTGCCTGACCAATTGATTCAGTTAAATCGGAGTTATCAAATTGTTTCAAGGCTGCGGTGTCTTGCCCTTCGAAAGCTTGTTCCGTTCTAAGGCAAATATCCGCCATCGTCTTAACCGCTTCAAGTGGATAATCTCCAGCAGCTGTTTCTCCAGATAACATTACTGCATCCGTACCATCAAAAATTGCATTAGCTACATCGTTAGCTTCAGCCCGAGTTGGACGCGGATTGTGTTGCATGGAGTCCAACATTTGTGTGGCAGTAATAACCACCTTACCCGCTTGATTACACTTTTTAATAATCGATTTTTGCAAAATTGGCACTTCATAAGTTGGGATTTCTACCCCCAAGTCACCTCGGGCTACCATGATTCCATCAGAAACTTCGATGATTTCATCAATATTATCGACACCTTCTTGATTTTCAATCTTAGACAGAATTTGCACATGGTTCATGCCTGTTTCTTCTAAGATTTCACGAATCTCAAGAACGTCAGCCGCACGGCGAACAAAAGAGGCAGCAATAAAGTTAATATCATTTTCTAGACCAAAACGAATATCAGCCGCATCCTTTTCAGTGATACCCGGTAATTTTAAAGATACATTGGGAACATTGACCCCTTTTTTAGATTTTAAAACACCTGTGTTTTGAATCTCAGTATGAATTTCACCGGCCTGGTGGTCAATATCAGTGATTAATAAATCAATTAAACCATCGTCAAGTAAAATATGGCCTCCCACATGAACATCATTAATTAACTCACTGTAGGTCACAGAAAATTTTTCAGATGTTCCTTGAACTTCATTCATAGAAATAATTACTTTATTTCCTTTAATCAAGTCTACGGTTTTTTCCTTCATATTATGAGTTCTAATTTCAGGTCCTTTAGTATCCAAAAGAATCCCAATATTTAAACCTGTTTTTTCCCGTAAGCTTTTTAGTGATTGAATCCGCGCTAAATGTTCTTCATGGTCACCGTGTGAAAAATTTAAACGAGCAACATTCATCCCAGCATATGCCAAAGATTCAAGCATTTCAGGCTTTTCGGAAGCAGGTCCAATAGTACATACAATTTTTGTGCGTTTCATAAAAACTCCTTTTCTTTAAAACAAGCTTAACGTTGGGTCAAATCACGGTTTAAAATAAATAAGTCTTGACGAAGTTTGTGTTTGGCTTTGGATAAGGTATCAATAATATCAAATTCAGCCAGTTGTTCTCCTTGGATTCCCAAGTAAATACCAGCTTTGCCTTCTCTTAAACAGTCAACCGCACGCGCACCCATTAAGGTTGCATAAACACGGTCACGTGATGTTGGCATACCGCCCCGTTGAATATGTGAAAGACTTACCCCACGAACTTCTTGTTCTGCGGCTAAGGCTTGATATTTTTCGACAAAATCATCTACATTACTAACACCTTCTGCTAAAACGATTAAAGAATAATCTTTTCCACGTTCACGTCCTTGACGAACACGATGAACAATATCTTCCATCTCATAGGCATTTTCAGGAATTACGATAGCATCAGCACCTGCTGCAACACCTGCCCATACGGCAATATCTCCTGCATGGCGTCCCATCACCTCAATAACAAAAGTCCGATTATGAGAGGCAGCAGTATCAGAAATACGGTCAATTGCTTCTAAAGCTGAAGAAACAGCTGTATCAAAGCCAATCGTATACTCAGTTCCTGGAATATCATTATCAATGGTACCAGGGATTCCAATGGCTGGAAAACCTAATTTAGTTAAAGCGAGTGCTCCTTGGAAGGAGCCATCACCACCAATTACAACTAGGGCATCAATGTCAGCTTTTTTAAGTTGATCAAAAGCTTGTTTTTGAATATCTGCTTGAGCAAACTCAGGAAAGCGTGCTGAATATAGCATGGTGCCCCCTAATTTTAAGGCATGTTGGGTATCCTTACTTTCTAATTTACGGAAATCTCCTTCAACTAGCCCTTTATAACCATAATAAACTCCATAGACTTCGATACCATGATGAGCACCTTGTTCTACAACAGCGCGCACGGCTGCATTCATCCCTGGTGCATCGCCACCAGAAGTTAAGACTGCAATACGTTTCATCTCTACACCTACTTTTAATTTTTTTCATATCTATCTTAACATTCTTAGACCACCCTGTCATTTAATTTCTATGAAAATTCCTAAGATTACACTTCCAAATAGAGAATTAACGATATACAACATTGGCCGCTCCAAATCGATTCCGTAAATATGTTTGAACACGTTGGCTATAAGAAATATTATAGGTGTCGTTTAAAGCAAATGGTTTATCTTGGCCGACCACAAGGATAACTTGACAAGGACCAGGATTTGAAATTGATAACTTTTTTAACCATTCAATATTATTATTGATTAAATTATTCTTAGCTAATTTGATGAAACAAATTTTATAATTATTCTGACTACCCTTATCCGAGATTAATTTATCCGGCAGCTCTAAGCGGTTAATAATAATCTGGGCTTGGCCTCGTTTGGATTGACCGTAACTACCAGTCACTAGTAGGATACCCTCTTCTTTTAATAATGAATGGTAGCGCTCAAAGACTTTAGGAAAAAGTACCTGATCAAGTTTGCCACTCTCATCCTCTATTTGGGCGAAAGCCATAGTCTGTCCTTGACGGGTTTGAGTTAATTTGATTCTTGAAATAATTCCCAAAAGGCGAAATGGACTCTTGGGCTCCTCCTTTTTTATCTGACTAATATTCATCAAATTTATTTCAGCATTTAAATTATCTCGATAAAAGTCCAAGGGATGACCCGATAAATAAAAGCCTAAATGCTCTTTCTCTTGGTGGATCAACTGTAGCGGATTTAATTCGGCCACCGTTTCAATCTTAGGAGCCATCTCTTCAAAAAGATCCATATTTAAACCTGAGAAACGAACACTTTCAATCACTTTCTCAAGATTAGTTAATAAGGTTGCGCGATTATAGCCTAAGCTATCAAAAGCTCCGACTTTAATCAGAATTTCTAAAGGAGTCACTTGTAAATATTTATCTGGCAAACGACGTAAAAAATCAAAGAAATCTTGATAGGGTCCCATCAATTGACGATTGTCAATAATTTCTCGCATCAAATCTGGTCGGATTCCCTTGACCATTTGAAATCCCAGACGTAGATCATTGCCATTTGCACTGACGCCCATTTGACTTTTATTAACATCTAAAGTGAGGATTTTTATTCCGGCCGCTTTAATTTCCTCTAAATACGCTTGCATTTGCGTCGGATCAAATTTAAGTTGTCCCAAGAAGAAAGCTTGGGAGTAATGAACTTTTAAATAAGCCAATTGGAAGGCGAGTTTGGAATAGACGACTGCGTGAGACCGGTTAAAGCCATAATTCGCAAATTCTGCAATCGCATCATAGACCTGACTGGCTGTTTTCTCTTCGTAGCCTTTTTCGAGCGCCCCGGTCAAAAAATTTACTTTTTGTGCTTGCATGACCTCATGGTCTTTTTTTGACATAGCCCTTCTGAGCAAATCTGCTTGTCCCATGGTGAAGCCAGCCATAGATACCAAAATCTGCATCACTTGTTCTTGATAAATAATAATTCCATAAGTATCCTTAAGGATGCCTTCTAATTCAGGTACGGGGTAAGTAGCTTGGTATTGACCATGTTTCCGTTTAATATAGGTCTGAATTTGCCCCATTGGACCTGGACGAAAGAGGGCATTCACAGCAACAATATCCTCAAAGCTAGTCGGTTGTAACTGACTTAAAACATTGCGGATACCAGGGGACTCAAACTGAAAGACCCCTCTAGTTTGTGCCCTGCGAAAAAGCTGCAAGGTCTCGTGATCATTCAAATCAATATCTTCAATTTCAAAAGCTTGGTCCTTTACTTTAACTTCTTGCAAAATTTGATCTAAGAGGGTTAAATTCTTGAGTGCTAAAAGATCAATTTTTAACAGACCTAGGTTTTCAACCCCATCCTTATCAAACTGTGTAATTAGGCTTTGTCCTTCTTCTAAGACGGGAATCATCGAATCAATCGGAAAGTCGGTAATGACCAGACCTCCCGCATGAATAGAATGTTCTGAAATTAATCCTTCCAAGGCTTGTCCCGCTTGGAAAATTGCTTGATTAGTTGGTGACGCGTCGACTAAATGACGAAATGATTTATTTTCTTGATAAGCTTGACCCAGATCAATCTTTCGATTTGGATCGGTGGGAATTAGCTTTGACCAAGTTTTTAATTGACTATCTTGTCCAACTTGTCGCAAGACTTCTTGAATGGCTGACTTGGCTCCAAATCGATTAAAAGTTGCTATCTGTGCAACTTGCTCATAACCATATTTTTGCCGCACATAAGCAATGACTTGGTCACGATGACTATTGGGTATGTCCAAATCAATATCCGGCATGGTTTGCCGTTCAGGATTTAAGAAACGTTCAAAAATTAAATCATATTTCAAGGGGTCAATGGTTGAAACACCTAATAAATAAGTAACTAAAGACCCAGGAGCTGAGCCCCGCCCAGCTCCTAATTGAATATGATGTTGACGGCAGTAGCTGACAATATCAGCAACTATTAAAAAATAATCGTCATAACCCATTTGATGAATTACAGAAAGTTCATAGGCTAATCTTTCTTGATAAGTATTCTTAGCCGCTAACCCGAACTGATTCAAGGCCTGGGTCACTAATTGTTTTAAATATTCTTGACTAGTTAGGAGACTACCAGAATCAAAGACTGGCAATAAATCCTTTCCTTCCTGAAGTTTAAACTCCAGCCGGGTCATTAATTGATCACTGTTTGAAATAATTTCCACTAAACCGTAATGCTGATAAAGATCTTCTAAGTCTTTTCTACTTAAGAGCACTTTTTCCGAACGCTGACCAAAGTTTGTTAAATCTAAGGGTTCATAAGCGGCCCGATCCACTCGCCGCTTTAAAATGGTTAGCGCCATCACATCCTCTTGCTGCAATAGCCTGACAGGTTGGGTACTGACCTGTTTCAAATCCATACTTTTAGCAAAGTCACTTAGATGACGGGTCACAATTTGGTTAAAGGGGAGAATTTGATGACCTAAATATACTTTATCTTCCCCGAAAATTTCTCTGAGTTGTTTAAGTAAGTCTTGTGCTTCTTTTATTTGATCGTGCAAAACCAAACTATCAAGTTCAGAATCATGACCACGACTGATATACACCAAATGGCCTTTGTAATCAGATAAACAGTTTAGATAGAGTTGATTAGAATATTCTTTTTGATGACTCATCAATCTTGACAATTTAATAAGCCCTTGATAACCCTTTTGATCTATTGCATAGATTAAGGCAGGCCATGCTTTTTGGTCATCAATTAATCCTGGCAAGCTTACCGTTAAGCCAAGTACAGCCTTGATACCGAACACCTGACTAGCTTGATAGAATTCATATGCCGCAAAAAGATTCCCTTGATCAGCCAATCCCACAGCCTGATACCCCATAGCCTTAGCTTGCTGGACATAATCCTTTACTAAGATAGTCGCTTGATTAAATGAATAGGTTGATTTGACATTAAACAAAGCGGTACCCTCCTCTTTCTCTACCTATAAGTATACCTTATTTTAGCAGTTATTTTTTTAATTGTAATGATTCTCTTAGCAATAACTCTAAAGAAATAAAAAACTACCAGCTTCAAATAAATCAAAGAAGCTGATAGGTTAGAAAAAGCAAAATTATAAGAGTAACATGGCATCGCCAAATGAGAAAAAGCGATATTTTTCTTTCACAGCATGGTCATAGGCCGCTAAGATTTTTTCACGGTCATAGAAGGCTGATACTAACATGACTAATGTCGATTGAGGCAAATGGAAATTAGTAATCAAATGATCAACCACTTGATAGTCAAAACCAGGGGTTATGAAAATAGAGGTCCAACCAGAATCCGCCACAAGCTTCCCCTCAAATTTATGTGAGATGGTTTCCAGAGTCCGGACCGATGTGGTTCCGACCGCCGTAATCTTGCCACCCGCCGCCTTAATCCGGTTAATGGCTTGGGCTGATTGGTCAGATAATTGATAAAATTCTGCATGCATGTCATGGTCTTCAATATTATCCACGGATACGGGTCTAAAAGTACCTAAACCTACATGAAGCACTAGCGGAATGATTTCAATTCCTTTAGCTTTGGCCGCCTCAAGTAATTCCGGGGTAAAGTGCAAGCCAGCAGTAGGCGCCGCAGCTGAACCATTTTCTTTAGCATAAACAGTTTGATAACGATCGGGATCATTCAATTTTTCTTTGATATAAGGTGGCAGCGGCATTTGCCCTAATTCCTCTAAAATTTCCAAGAAAACTCCTTGATAGTCAAATTCGATAATCCGCCCCCCATGATCCAATTCTTCTTTCACGATGGCCGTTAATTGTCCCTGACCAAAGGATATTTTGGTTCCGACTTTAGCCCGACGGGCAGGCTTAACTAAAGTTTCCCATTCATTGCCTTCCCGGTTATGGAGAAGGAGTACTTCTAAATGGCCACCTGTTTCCGGTTTAGTTCCAATAATCCGTGCAGGAATGACCCGAGTCTCATTCACCACGAGTCCATCCCCGGCTTGTAAATAGTCCAAAATATGCTTAAAATCAGTATCCATTAATTGGTCTGTATGACGGTCAATAACTAATAAACGCGATGAAGACCGGTCTTTCAAGGGGGTTTGTGCAATTAATTCTTCAGGTAATTCATAGTCAAAATCTTTAGTAGACAGGGTCAATTCAGTCATCCTCTTCTTTCTCAAATTCTATCTTTAAATGGTCATAAGCTTGTCGAGTCACAACCCGACCACGGGGCGTTCTTTGTAAAAAACCTATTTGCAATAAATAAGGTTCATACATATCTTCGACGGTTCCGATATCTTCTGATATATTCACCGCAATCGTATTCAGCCCCACCGGTCCGCCTTGGTAAAGATCAATCATAGCTTTTAATAATTTACGGTCTGTTTGGTCTAGGCCCTTGTCATCAATTTCAAGTAATTTGAGGGCTTCTTGGGTCACAGCTTGAGTAATCACCCCATCATGCTTGACTTGGGCAAAATCACGGACCCGCCGCAAAATTCGGTTGGCCACCCGGGGAGTTCCCCGCGACCGCCGGGAAATTTCTAAAGCCCCTTGGCTTTCAATCCCAACATCAAAAATATTTGCCGACCGTTCCACAATCAACTGCAAATCAGCCTGACTATAATATTCCATATGCATTACAATGCCAAACCGCTCCCGTAAGGGCTGGGTTAACATTCCGGCCCGCGTAGTTGCCCCAATCAATGTAAAAGGAGGTAATTGAAAATGGATGGGTTGACTGGTGGACCCTTGCCCCACCACAATATCCACAAAGTAATCTTCCATGGCCGAATAGAGGACTTCTTCCACCACCCTCGGTAAGCGGTGGATTTCATCAATAAAGAGAATATCACCAGGATTTAACTCATTTAAGAGGGCAATTAAATCACCGGGCCGCTCGATAGCAGGGCCAGAAGTCGTTTGGATTCCTACCTCTAATTCGTTAGCAATGACCATCGCCAAGGTCGTTTTCCCAAGTCCTGGCGGTCCATATAAAAGGACATGGTCTAAGGCTTCCTGACGTTGCCGGGCTGCTTGAATGTAAATGGCCAAAGCTTCCTTGACCTTATTTTGGCCAATATACTCTCTCAAGAATTTGGGCCGCAAACTAAAATGCTGACTGGAATTATCAGCTTCTAAGTCAATATCTTCGGGTAAAGATTGACCAGAAATAATACGTTCATCCATTCGAACCCTCCTTTCATTCTTAAACTCAGTCCAAGTTGAATATCTTAACAAAATTAATTTTTTCACATAACTCAATGGGGTTAAGCAAATGTTTAAGACACTAATAATTTAAAGGCAAAAGACAAGGCTTCTTGGGTTGAAGCAAAACTTTGTAAAGCCATCGGCTTAGCAATGGCTTTGATTTCTCGTTGCGAATAACCCAAACCTGCCAAAGCTTCGGCCACCTCATCAAATTGGGCTTGGTTACTTGAGGATGCTTGTTGACTAGGCGCTAGCTCTGCCCCATCATTGGCCACAAAATCACCTAATTTACCTTGCAAGTCTAAAATCATCTGCTGAGCTGTTTTCTTACCCACACCAGGGAATTTGGTTAAATAAGTGACATTCTGACTTTCAATCGCTTGAACTAAGCCAGTATGGTCATTTAAAGCCAGGATAGACAAGGCTGATTTGGGTCCAATATTAGAGACCCGGTTCAAAAGATTAAATAACTCCTTCTCTTGCATATCTTTAAAACCATAAAGGGTTAGGGAATCTTCACGGACCACTAATTCTAGATAAACTTGAACTTCTTCATTTAAATGACGATTCCATGCATAAGCATTGGGGGAATAGATTTTATAGGCCAAACCACTCGCCGTAACAACAAGATAAGTTGGGTGGATTTGGCTTAAAATTCCTTGAATATATTCGTACATAATTAGTCCACAAATTCCTTATATTGACCATACCCTGCTTGGTCCATTTCTTCTAGCGGAATAAAACGTAAAGCCGCAGAATTAATACAATACCGTAAACCGCCCAATTGGCTAGGTCCGTCATCAAAAACATGACCCAAGTGGGAATCAGCTTGCGGACTACGAACTTCGGTCCGTTCCCGTAGTAAGGTCTTATCAGATTTTTCAACTAAGGACGAACCAGGAATTGGCTTAGAAAATGAAGGCCAACCACAACCAGCGTCATACTTATCGGCAGATGAAAACAGGGCTTCTCCTGAAACGACGTCCACATATATTCCTTTTTGATAAAAGTCATCATACTGACCACTAAATGGGCGTTCAGTTCCCGCATTTTGTGTCACCTCATACTGTAGGGCATCTAACTGGTCAATCTGGGCTTGATATTTTTCTTTACTCATCGAACTAGTCCTCCTTCGTGTGAATCTTGAATACGTTTAAATATTTTTTCTAATGATTTCTGATCAAATTCTACAAAAACTGGGCGTCCATGCGGGCAATGGTAAGGGTCTTCTAAGTGAGCCATATCTTTAATTAGGGCTTCTGCTTCCTTAGGAGCCAAATAATGGTTAGCTTTAATGGCCCCCCGGCAAGAAGACATAATAATCGAAGCTTCTTTTAATTGAGCCACGGTTAAATCAGGCTCTTTAAGAAGGCGGTCTACCAAACCATAAATTAAATCGTCCAAATCCTCGTCTAGAATCCAGTTAGGATAGGACGGCAACTGGTAGGAATTGGGTCCAAGATTTTCCAGGAAAATCCCCAATTTTTCTAAAGATGGTTTTATTATTTCAATCGTCGTCATTTGCTCTAAAGAAAACTCAAAGACATGAGGCAGGAGCAAATCTTGTTGCAAGGTCACATCCGGATCATAGGTCATAAAATGTTCATAACGTAGGCGTTCCTGGGCAGCATGCTGGTCAATCAGATAAAAACCTGATTCTGACTCAGCAATTAAATAAGTACCATGAATTTGTCCCACATAACGCAAGGCTGCAAAATCTATGCCCTGCTTTTCAGTCTCTCTCTCGTAAACTTCTGAAGACTGTTGAATTTCCGAATCTAAGACAGCTTTGAAATTTGAGTCAGGTAACGCTCTAGTTGGGTGCCTTTGGTCGTTACCCTGAGAACATGAGTTTTCTCTATCTATGCCTAAAGCTTGCTCTAAGGCTTGGTAATGAGACATCGGTGGCTTAGAACAATTTTCTTGTCTTACTAGCTTATTCTCAACTTCTTGGTCTACTTGGTCTGGGTCTTGTTGATGTTGGAAATTACTATCTACCTTCCCAATCGAGCCATTTAGATCTAAAGGGATTGTACGTTCGGACAGACGGTAATTATCTTGCGCAACCAAGGTCTGGCCTAAATTAGGGACAGGATTCACTTCGCCTAAACAGGCTTTAACCCCGTCTTGAATTAGTTTAGCTAATTCAGACTCTTTACTCAAGCGAACTGTTTGCTTGGTTGGATGAACATTCGCATCGACTAGACGGGGGTCTAAGTCAATGACCAAAATTGAAATGGGATAACGGCCAATCATTAGTTGGCGCCCGTAAGCCTTAATCAGGACTTGATTCAATTGGTTAGAATAAACGGCCCGACCATTCACAAACCAATGAATATAGTTGCGAGAGGTCCGGGTCAAGGTTGGCGGTGAAATAAAACCAGATACCTTGAAGTCATCATCGGCTACATTTAATGCGATGAGCTGACGGGCTAAATTGGCTTGATAAATTTGGGCGATACTTTCTTGCAACCGTCCCCGTCCTGAGGTTTGAAAAAGTTTTTGCTGATTATTAAAGAGGGAAAATTGGATTTGAGGATAAGCCAAGGCCATATTCTGCACAAAACGAATAATATGTTTTAATTCAGTTTGCAGTGTTTTTAGGTGCTTAAGCCGAGCGGGTGTATTATAAAATAATGATTTAACCTCGATCTTGGTTCCTTGGTTCCCGGCACATTGGCCTTGGTTCATTAATTTTGAGCCTGCGATTTCGACAAAATTTGCCTGGTCTTGGCCAGCTTGACAGGACTCGACCCGGACCTTAGCTACAGATCCAATTGAAGCTAGCGCCTCTCCCCGAAAGCCTAACGAATGAACATTAAACAAATCATTTAACCGATAAATTTTACTGGTTGCATGGGGTAAAAAGGCGAGCTGCAGGTCCTCTGCATCCATTCCTTCCCCATTATCTTGAACCATAATTTGACTGATACCAGCCTCTTCTAAATAAACACTTATGATTGATGCTCCCGCATCAATTGAATTTTCAACTAATTCTTTGACGACTGAGGCTGGTCTTTCAACGACTTCCCCTGCTGCTATTTGATTAGACAAGGCAGCTGGCATTTGTTTAATTTTACTCACGACAGGGCCTCTTTTCTAAGTTAATCTAATAATTCTTGGGCTTGGTTTTGGAGTTTGGCTAAGTAAACCATGGTGTCCAATGGCGTCATTTGATTTAAATTAGCTTTAGCTAAATCTTCTAACAAAGGACTGACAGGATTTTTTTGTTTAACATCAAATCCATTTGAATCGAGACTTTCTTGGTCAAATAAGGATAGTTGTTGGTCCTCATTTTGATCCATCTTCTTAGCCTTTGCCTCTAATCTAAATAGAATTGCTTGACTATTTTGAATCAAACTTTCAGGTAAGCCTGCTAGACGCGCAACATGAATCCCATAAGACTTATCAGCGGGCCCATCAAAAATTTTATGAAGAAAGATAAGCTCCCCATTTTTCTCACTCGCGCCCACATGGATATTACGAATATTGGATGATTCAGTGGCTAAGTTGGTTAATTCATGATAATGCGTTGAAAAAATAGTCAAAGCACGGACTTTATCGGCAATATATTCGATAATACCTTGGGCTAGGGCCATCCCATCATAGGTTGCGGTCCCCCGGCCAATCTCATCAAAGAGTAATAAAGACCTACTGCTTGCCTCTTGTAAGGCTTCATTCGTTTCCATCATTTCAACCATAAAAGTGGATTGTCCCCGGGAAATATCATCCGCTGAACCAATCCGGGTGAAAATTTTATCCACAATCGGCAGTTTGGCTAACTTAGCAGGCACAAAGGAACCAATTTGATTCAAAATAACTGCATAAGCAACCTGACGCATAAAGGTAGACTTACCTGACATATTCGGTCCAGTTAAAAGTAAAAGATATTTATCTGGACTTACTTTTAGATTATTAGCCACAAAATTGGCCGGTCCTATCATTTGTTCGATCACTGGATGACGACTCTCTTCCAGTTCAAGTTGCCCTGGTTGATCAATGATTTGGGGTCGACAAAAATTCTCTTCTTCAGCCAAACTCGCAAAAGCACATAGAATATCTAATTCAGCGACTTGTTTAGCTAAACTTTGTAAAGTTGGGATATGCCGACTTAAATCTTGACGAATCGCAACAAAAAGCTCGTATTCCAATAGTTTTGCCTTATCTTGAGCTTCTAGAATAGTGGTTTCAATGTCTTTTAATTCCTCAGTGATAAATCGTTCATTGTTGGCTAGGGTTTGTTTCCGCTGATAACGCGGATCCTCTAATTGGGCCGCTTGTAACCGAGAAATCTCAATATAATAGCCAAAGACCTTGTTATAACCTACTTTTAAGGTTTTTAGACCGGTTTTTTCGCGTTCACGTTGTTGTAACTCTACTAGCCATTGTTGTCCATGATTCAAGGCATCCCGGTACTTGTCTAATTGTTGATGATACCCATCTCTGATAATATTACCTTCAGTGACGGATAAGGGTGGGTCTGGTTCTAAACTCTCTTCTAAAAGCTTAACTAAAGTATCGAAGGAAGCCAAAGGATTAAAAGAGTCTTGACCATCTGCTCTTAGGGCTGCGATCACCTTATTTAAATAAGGAATTTGTTGGAGTGATTGTTTTAATTGAATCATATCCCGGGCATTGGCATGACCTAAAGAAATCTTAGTTACCAGACGTTCTAAGTCATAAATCTTATCCAAGGCTGATTCTAAATCTAAGCGATGGAAATAGTTCTCGATTAAAGATTGTACTTTATCATGTCTTTGCAATAAAGGCTCTTTTACTTGCAGGGGTTTATCTAACCATTGATGGAGGAGTCGACCACCCATAGCAGTTTTAGTGCGGTCTAAATACCATAATAACGACCCCTTCTTGCGTTGTGACCGCAAGGACCGGCTTAATTCAAGTTGACTCTTGGTATAAGGCGTCATTTGTAAATAATCAATGATTTGATAGAAATTAACTGCTTGGAAATGATCTAAATCCTGCATTTGGACTGATTCTACATAAGCAAGTAATAGGTTTAAGCAAGCCAAACCCGCTTCAGCTTGGTCACTTGTCAGGGATTTACTTAATTTAGTCATCAGACTAGGACTGGCTTGGGCTTGGTCATCAATCACAGAGAAATGCGTCTTAAGATTAGCTTTTAGAAATTCTAAGAGACTAGGATTAATCGAATCTGGATAGACAAGTTCACTGACTTGTATGCCTTCTAATTCATTGATTAATTGATTCATCTCTTGACCTTGAGTCAAAAAGACTTCACCCGTAGAAACATCACAATAAGACAAGTAGAAGAACTCACCTATTTCTTTCAGGCAAGCGATATAATTATTTTCTTTTTGATTTAATGCCTTTTCTTGCATAATGGTTCCTGGGGTAATAACCTTTATTACGCCCCGTTTAACCATTCCCTTAGTTAGTTTAGGGTCTTCCAACTGTTCACAGATGGCTACCTTATGGCCCGCTTGAACTAAGGTTTTAATATAATCATCAGCAGAATGATAAGGCACACCGCACATTGGAATAGGATTATCGACATTTTTGTTACGCGAAGTTAGGGTAATCTCTAGAATCTTACTAGCTTGGAGGGCGTCTTCATTAAACATTTCATAGAAGTCGCCTAAGCGAAAAAATATAAAACAATCGGGATAGCGTTCTTTGACGGCATCATACTGTTCCATCATGGGGGTTTTTTTAACTTTTCCCATATTATCCCTCACTTTCTTAACTTTTATAATCTTTTTAATTTTACCATAAATTTAGCCAAACTGCTTCTCGAATACATAACTACTAAACTAGCAATGGATAAAGGGTAAATAGGATAATTTGTTAAAAATTCAGGTAAGAAAAAAGGTTGGGCAAGCCCAACCTTTAGAAACTATTTGGCATAATCAACTGCTCTTGTTTCACGAATTACAGTTACTTTAATATTACCAGGATAAGTCATTTCATTTTCAATGCGTTGTTTAATATCATGTGCAACTTTAACGGCGCGAACATCATCAATTTTATCAGGTTTAACCATAACTCGGATTTCTCGTCCCGCTTGAATAGCATAAGAATGTGAAACCCCATCAAAACTATTAGAAATTTCTTCCAATTGTTGTAAGCGTCGAATATAATTTTCCAAGGACTCACTCCGAGCACCTGGTCTTGCCGCAGAAAAGGCATCCGCTGCAGCCACAATGACCGCAATCGCAGAACTTGGTTGTACATCACCATGATGGGCGGCAATAGCATTAACCACCACTTCTGGTTCACGGTAACGTTTAGCAATTTCAGTCCCGATTTCCACATGGGTCCCTTCAACTTCATGGTCTAAGGCTTTCCCTAAATCATGAAGGAGACCAGCACGTTTCGCCATATTTACATCTTCGCCTAATTCATTAGCCATAAATCCAGCTAATTTGGCTACTTCGATCGAATGCTTCAAAACATTTTGGCCGTATGACGTACGGTAAGCTAACCGTCCTACCATCTTAATGACATCTGGATGCAAATTATGTAAGCCTAATTCAAAGACAGCTTCTTCACCCACTTCACGGATTTTTTCATCCATTTCCTTACGAGCTCGTTCAACAATATCTTCGATCCGAGCCGGATGAATCCGTCCATCTTGAATAAGTTTTTCAAGGGCAATCTTAGCAATCTGACGACGAATTGGATCAAAACCAGATAAGACCACTGTTTCAGGGGTATCATCAATAATCAAATCCATCCCAGTCAAACTCTCAAACGTGCGAATATTTCGACCTTCACGACCAATAATGCGACCTTTCATCTCATCATTTGGTAACTGCACGACTGAAACGGTATTATCCGTCACCAAATCGGTTGAAGTTCTTTGAATGGCCGACATAATAATATTCTTAGCATTACGATCTGCTTGATTTTTAGCTTCTTGTTCAGCATCTCTGACCATAATCGCCATTTCTTGCTGTAGACCTTGTTCTGTCTGAGCCAATATTTGTTGCCGGGCATCATCACGGGATAGTGCTGCAATCCGTTCTAATTCAGCCTCTTGTTGCCCCACTAATTTTTCAACTGCTTTTTCACGAGTTTCTAATTGTTCCACCCGTGTTTGATAAGCCTCTTCACGTTTTTCTAAATGAAGTTCTCTTTGATCAAGATTATTTGATTTTTGATCCAAGCTTTCTTCTTTTTGAATTAAACGATTCTCAGAGCGACTCACTTCAAAACGACGTTCTTTTAATTCCGTTTCGATATCATTACGGTACTTTAAATTTTCTTCCTTCGCTTCGAATAAAGCTTCACGCTTTAGAATCTGAGCTTGTTTAATGGCATCATCAACGATATTTTCAGCATTTTCTTTAGCATTTTCAATATTTTTTTTGTGTCTTGCTGCTGCAAGTCCAAAACCAATGACTAATCCAATTACTAAAGCAAGTATCGCGAAGGCGATTGACATAAAGTCCATAGTGTCACCTCCGTATCTAATTTTAATAATGGAAATTAAAAATATGTTCAGCATGTATTTCTACACAAGTATAATAATAAGTTTTTTTGACTAATTAGTCAATCATACTTTAATTATGGACTCATAAAAATAATAAAGATAAATCTTCTACTATTTATAACAATATTTTAGCTGGATAAATCCCTCTATTTTTATTGGAGGGTCTACGAATACTTAAGTAAACAAAAAAGCCTAGTATATCTTTAAGTGTAAATCCTCCAAAGTTAGCTTATCAGCAAAATTTTAAAGGAAATAAAAGTAACATACTAGGCTTTTTTGTTTTATTATCATCAGGTGATTCTTCTTATACTTTTACTAAATTAGTCTTAATTATAAGTCTAATTCAGTCGATTCACTTTCAGCAGCTTCTGAATTTTTAGGTCCAATATTATAATGAGCCCTAACTTTACTATTTATTTCCTCACGAACTGCTGGATTATCAATTAAAAACTGTTTTGCATTCTCACGACCTTGGCCGATCCGTTCGTCACCATATGAATACCAAGACCCTGCTTTATTGATAATATCTAAATCAGCAGCCATATCAACAAGCTCTCCCTCTTGAGAGATACCTTGACCATACATAATATCAACCATGGCCTCTTTAAAAGGAGGAGCAACTTTATTTTTTACTACTTTAATCCGGGTCCGGTTACCTATCATCTCCCCACTATTTTTGATGGTTTCAGCACGTCTAACTTCTAACCGAATGGTGGAGTAGAATTTAAGGGCACGACCACCTGGGGTCGTTTCAGGATTACCAAACATAATCCCTACTTTTTCACGGATTTGGTTAATAAAGAAACAAATTGTTTTGGTTTTATTCACAGAGCCGGATAATTTACGTAAGGCTTGTGACATTAGCCGAGCTTGTAAGCCAACATGGGCATCCCCCATATCTCCTTCAATTTCAGCTCGAGGTACTAAAGCGGCCACTGAATCAACCACAATAATATCAACCGCACCAGAAGCTACTAAGGCATCCGCAATTTCTAAACCTTGTTCTCCTGTATCTGGTTGTGATAGCAATAACTCATCCACATCAACACCTAAGTTGGCAGCATAATCAGGATCTAAAGCATGCTCAGCATCAATAAAGGCAGCGGTACCCCCTTGTTTTTGTACTTCTGCAATAGCATGTAAGGCCACAGTTGTCTTACCAGATGATTCTGGTCCATAACATTCGATAATCCGGCCCCGCGGATATCCGCCGACACCTAAAGCCACGTCAAGGGCTAAGGAGCCAGTTGGAATCGTTGAAATCTTTGTATCAGTTTTTTCGCCTAATTTCATAATAGCCCCTTTACCGAAGTTTTTCTCGATATTTTTAAGGGCTAAGTCTAAAGCTTTTTGTCGTTCTGTATTAACCATTTAAGTCCTCCATTCACTCTTACATTAATATAATATACAATCATTGAAAGAATAGCAAGGGAAAAGCGAACGTTTGTTCTATTTAGTGTAATATTCCCTGACTAAATTTAAGGCCTCCAAACATGTGATTTCTCTAACTGTTTGACGAGGCTTATGATCAATATGAATACACTTAGATTCTAAATAGCCTTTGCCATCAGCAATTGCTAAATATACGGTCCCCGCTTCAACTCCTTGATCTGGTCCCGGGCCAGCCACTCCTGATACGGCAATTGCTAGGTCACTTACACATTTTTGCAAAGATTTAAGTGCCATATCTTTGACTAATTCATGGCTGTAAACTGTATATTGAGTAATGGTTTCGGCGTCAATACCTAGAATATTTTCTTTGGCTTCGACTTGATAAACCACAAAGGCTCCTTTAATGACTTGGCTCGCTCCAGGAATTTGAGTTAAAGTTTCAGCAATTAAACCACCCGTCAATGATTCTGCTACTGCTAGGCTTTGCTTATGTTTTTTTAATTGATCCACCACATTTTGAGCTAAACTGTAGTCTTGTCCTTGGCCAATAAAATAAGGGTTTAAGCGATCTAAAATCTGGTCTTGAACTTTTTGATTCAAAGCTTGAGCCTCTTCAAGCGTTTCTGCCGCAGCCGTTAGTCTAACAGTGACCAATTTAGGTTTTGAATACATGGCAATGGTTGGATTACTTTGATCCATGACGATATCATCTATTGCATCAGCTAAGGATGCTTCGCCGATCCCAAAAAAATTCAAATAATCTGAATCAAAGACCTGCCCGTGATTTTCAGCGTGCTTAGCTTGAAGTAATGGAATTAAGTATTGTGTCACCATGGCTTTCATTTCAAAGGGAGGTCCTGGTAATAAAACAAAAATTTGATTATTCTCCGTTTCATAGAATGAACCTAAGGCTAACCCAACATCATTAGGTAAAGCTTGACCTCCTTCAATATACCAAGCTTGTTGGTAATCATGTTTTGAAACTTTTCGATGTCCCCGTTCAAAATAATCTTCAATTCGACTTAATTGATTTGCATCAACTTTTAGCTCTGTTTGTAAGAAATCAGCCATAACTTCTTTACTAATATCATCACGGGTAGGTCCTAGGCCTCCCATCATGATAATTAAGTCGGACCGACTTGAAGCTAAACTTAAAGTATCCTTCATCCTTTGTGCATTATCACCCACTGTCTCTTGATAATACGTAGCAATCCCAATATCCATCAGGACTTGCGCCAACCAAGCTCCATTAGTATTGACAACATAACCCGTTAATAATTCTGTTCCTACTGCAATAATCTCAGCCTTCATGGCTTTGGACCTCCCTATACAAATACACCATTTAAGGTAATTTCCTTGAAAAATAAAAAAAGTTGGTCTTTGTCTCGCAGACTCCAACCAACAAGAAAAATGACTACATGGCAGCTCCAAAAATATGGCGAGCATGATAAAAATAATCAATACCTGAATAAACAGTAAAAAATAAACAAATATACAGCAAGAGGGTCGCGATAGGGATAGATACCAAGACAAACCCAGCATCTTCTAACAAGAAGAACAAGATCGCAAACATCTGAGAAAAAGTTTTTATTTTGCCAGGTAAGGCAGCAGCCATCACTGACCCTTGATATTTAGCTAAGAGTACCCGTAAGCCGGTGACCAAAAGCTCCCGCGAGATAATAATAATAGCTACCCAAGCTGGTACTTTGCCCATAGCCACTAATAAAATGAAAGCAGATAAAACTAATAATTTATCCGCCATCGGATCAAAGAATTCACCGAATACCGTCACCAAATTGTGTTTGCGTGCTAGAAACCCATCTAAAAAAATCTGTAAATGAAGCTACCGCAAAAACAATTGCAGCGAGTAATTGGTTAGTCGGTATCGAAGCACCTAACACTTCAACTGAATGCATACTAGTAGGCCAATATAATAATCCTATAAACACAGGTATCATACATATCCGAAATAAGGTTAATTTATTAGCAATGTTCATTTTATTCCTCCGTTTGAGTATCAGGAGTTAGTGATTCATCTTGACCCTCACTTGCTAAAGGACTCTCACTGGTTTGTTCTGGGCTAGCACTGGCATCTTTAGTCACGAAAGTAATTGTATCATTGTAAGAATCTTCTGGTAGATCTATTTGAGTACCATTAACCTCAATCGTAGCTCCTTCAGGATAGCCTAAGTTAATCACTGCCTGTTTAACATTCTCTGGCATTGAGTAATCTAAGCTTTCGTCTGTACTTAAAGTTTGGTCAACCACAATTCCACCGTCTTCAAAAACGCCAACCCATACAAAATTAAGGGCTTTTACTGTGATTTTATAATCCTTACTTGACCCATCAAACTCATAAACTGGATTTGATCCCGGTTCAGATACCAAGCTTAAGACTTGATTTCCAACTTTAATTTGATTCTCTGCAAGTTCAATGTTGGCTTCTTCCGACTCCTGACTTGATTGCTCTGAAACTTGAGCGGCTGATTCGGGTTCAACCGGACTAACAATTTCAGATTGTGAAACTGAAGCCAATGATTCATCAACAGAATCAGGTTTAGTTACCTTATTTATTGCGATAAGCAAGGTCACCATAATAAAAAGAATTAATAGAACTAAAATTGCTAAGGGTAAATACGACAAGGCTTTTTCAAAACTTGATTTCTCTTCATGGTGGTGCAAGCTACTCCTACTAGGAATAGTTTCTTCTTTCCGACTACGAAAAGCTAAATCAAGCTCATCCTCATCGAACTCATGACCTTGCGCTTCAAATTCTTCAATTAAATCATCCCCATTTAGTCCGATTACATCAGCATATTGCTTGATGAAGGCTCGAACATAAAATGCACCCGGCAGTTGATCATAATTTTCTTCTTCAATTGCTTGCAAATACTTTTTTTGGATTTTGGTTAATTGTTGCAAGGTATTAAGGGTATAACCCTTTTCAATACGGGCATCTCTAAGCTTTGACCCTAAGTTATTCATGTATAGTCATCCTCTTCTACAGACATATTCAGCCACTATTATAACACAAGTGCCAAGACCATAGCATCATTGAGCTTGAAATTTATTTTAAAATCCTATGAAATATGGAACTTAATAACTTAAACGATAACTTACCTAAAAAAACTAATGGGACTGAGCAAAGTGCTCAATTCCATTAGTCTTTCGATTACATATATTATATATTGATTATTTAGTTTTAATATACGTTGTTCCGTTGGCAGCAGGTCCCGCAGACTGACGAACAAAACTCACTAGCACAATAATTGTTACAACATAAGGAGCAATTTGAAGATAAACTGAAGGAATCCCCGCTATCAATGGAATCTGAGAACCAATAACAGATAAGGACTGTGCAAAACCAAAGAACAAGGCTGCTCCCATGGCTCCGATTGGATTCCATTTACCAAATATCATGGCAGCCATCGCCATAAACCCTTGTCCAGCAATGGTTGAGGCAGAGAAGTTTAAAGAAATAGATTGGGCTAAAACGCCGCCTCCAATTCCACCTAAGAAACCGGATATAAGGATACCAATAAAGCGTAGCCGGTAAACGTTAATTCCTAACGTATCTGCTGCCTGAGGGTGTTCGCCGACTGAACGAAGCCGTAAACCAAACCGAGTTTTAAACAGAATAAAATAACAAATAATCGCTAAGACAATTGCTAAATAAGCTGGTACAGAAGTCGAAGTAAAGAAAATTTCACCAATCACAGGAATCTTAGATAGAACTGGGAAATTATAGTAACCAAAACTATGTGAAACAAAATCTGTTTGTCCCTTCCCTTCGAAAAGTTCCCGAGTTATAAAGACAGCTAAAGATGGGGCGATTAAGTTCAAGACTGTCCCAGAAATAACATGATCGGCCCGAAGATAAACAGTAGCTAAGGCATGGATAGATGCAAAAGCGACCCCAACTAAACCTGCTATGATAAGGCCCAACCAGTGGCCATAAGGATGACCAGCAGCTGAATAAAAAAGATTGAAAACAATGGATGAGAAGGCTCCCATGACCATGATTCCTTCCAGACCCACATTAACCGTACCAGATCGTTCAGAGAAAACCCCGCCGAGGGCAGTGAAAATCAAAGGAGCGGAATAAACTAAGGTCGATGAAACTAATAAAGAAATAGTTGAAATCATTTATTTTCCCCTCCTTGTTCGACGATGGTTTGATTACCCACAACTGGAGCTTTTTTACGTTTATCCAAGAAATAAGTAATGACATAAGATGAACCAACAAAGAAGATAATACTTGCAATAACAATATCTACAACCTCTGATGGCACTCCGCTTTGTAATGGCATGGACGTTCCACCTGTCTTTAAAGCCCCAAATAAGAAGGCCGCAAAAATTGTTCCTAGTGGGTTTAAAGCCCCTAATAAGGCTACCGCCATTCCATCAAAACCAATTGAAGGTGATACCCCATTGGTTAGGAAAATATAACCATATTCGCCAAGTCCATTCATTACTCCACCTAATCCAGCTAGGCCACCTGATAAGACCATAGCCATAATAATATTCCGTTTAGCATTCATCCCCGCATAGTTAGAAGCATGTTTATTAAGACCAACAGCTTTTAATTCAAAACCAAGCGTGGTTTTATTCATAACAATATAAACAATGATACCGAAAATTAAAGCGAGGAATATTCCTGTATGGATGGTTGAAAACTGAGTTAAGTCCGTCATCCATTGTGCTTTTAAGCTGGCATTTTCAGCCAAGGCTGGCGTCCGGTCAGCTCGATCAGTTAATACATTACGAATAATATAATCAACTGAATAGACAGAAATGTAGTTTAACATAATGGTTACAATAACCTCTGAAGTATTGAAGAAAGCCTTTAAAACTCCAGCAATGGCAGCCCATAAAGCCCCTGCTAAGGCCCCACCGATAATTGCAAGTGGTAAAACAATCAATTTAGGTGCTTCTGGCATCAATAAACCAATCCAAACTGAAATCATCCAACCCCATAAAGCTTGTCCAGAAAGACCAATATTAAAGAAACCAGCAGTATAGGCTACCGCAAATCCTAAACCAGTAAAAATTAAAGGTGTCGCGGCCCGAATGGTTTGTCCAATATAAAACGGTGTCCCTAAAGCTCCTTTCACTAGGGCAGTATAACCCTCAAGAGGATTATATTTAAAAATTATCATAATCAGGGCTCCAAAAAGTAACCCAATTACAACCGAAAGAATCGGAACTAAAAATGATACTTTTTTATTTTCCATTTTCTACTCCGCTCCCTTCACGTTGGGCTAGCACTTGTTCATAAGAGGTTCCAGCCATCATTAAGCCTAATTCTTGTTCATTGGTTTCACCCGCAGGAATATCTGCTACTATTTTACCATCATACATTACTAAGATTCGATCCGATAAATTGAGAATTTCATCTAATTCAAAACTCATCAATAAAATACCTTTATCTTTATCACGTTCATCAATTAAAGATTTATGAATATACTCTATTGCCCCCACATCAAGCCCCCGGGTCGGATTGGCTGCAAATATAAAGACTGGATTTGCTGCTACTTCCCGTGCAATAATTGCTTTTTGTTGGTTTCCCCCTGATAAAGACCGTGCTGAAGCTTGTGGTGAACTTGTCCGTACATCAAAACGATCAATTAATTGAACCGCATTATCATAAATCACCTTATCATTCATAAAACCAACCTTTGAATAAGGTGATTTATAATATTGTTTTAAGGAGAAATTTTGGTCCAAAGGAAAATCTAAAATAAGGCCATACTTATGCCGATCTTCCGGAATATGTGAAATACCTGCTTCGTAAAGCTTTCGTGGTGAAAAACCGGTAATATCTTCACCTTTATAAGTCACCGTACCCGAATCAGCCTGCATTAAACCGTTCAAGGTTAGAATTAACTCTGTCTGACCATTGCCATCTATCCCAGCAATCCCAACAATTTCACCTGTTCTTACTTCAAAAGAAAGGTGTTTCACTTTTTCAATACCACGCTCATCTTTTACAACCAAATCGTTAATACTTAGGATAGTATCTTTAGGTTGCGCCGGTGCTTTTTCTGTCTTGAAGGATACAGAACGACCGACCATCATATCCGCTAAATCACTCGCAGTCGTGGTTGCAACATCAACTGTATCAATTGATTCCCCCCGACGAATGACCGTACACCGATCTGCTACCGCCTTAATTTCATCTAATTTATGGGTAATAATGATAATGGACTTACCTTCTTTAGCCAGAGCCCTCAAGGTCACCACTAAATCTTCAATCTCTTGGGGTGTTAAGGATGCCGTCGGTTCATCAAAAATTAAAATATCAGCTTCCCGATATAATACTTTTAAGATTTCGACCCGTTGTTGCATCCCAACTGAGATAGATTCCACTCGGGATTTAGGTTCAATTCGCAAACCATATTGGTCTGATAACTCATTAATTTTTTCCAAAGCCTCATTTTGATTCAAAGTAAGACCAGAGATTGGTTCATCCCCTAAAATAATATTTTCTAAAACAGTAAAGGCATCAATTAACATAAAATGTTGATGAACCATCCCGATTCCTAATTTTTCTGCTTTACTAGGAGAGTCAATCGTCACAGCTTTCCCGTTAATCAGTATTTCACCTTCGCTCGGTTCTAATAAGCCGGATAATATATTCATTAAGGTCGATTTTCCTGCCCCATTTTCACCTAACAAGGCATGAATTTCACCCTTGCGCAATTCCAAGTTAATATTTTTGTTGGCGTAAAAATCTCCAAATCGCTTAGAGATATTGCGCATTTCAATAACTGGTGTTTGCGTTTCCATTTAGCTATCACATCCTGTTTCTTAATTTGTGTTCCGTTTTCATTATACCAATTTATCTCAAAAAAAATAGAGGGAATATTTAAAAATAGTTCCCTCTATATATTTTTAAGTGATAATATTACGGCTTAGTTGGGACTTCGATTTTACCATCAATAATTTGATTTTTTAAATCATTGACTTGTTTTAAAATATCTTCTGAAAGTTGACCATCTGTGATACCCACAGAGTCAGTATCTAAACCATATTCAACTAAACCAGATTTAAAATTGCCATTCATTACTTCATTGGTAAAAGTATGCATAGTTTCCCCAACCTTTTTCAAGGTTGAAGTTAAAGTTAAAGTACGTTCTTTTCCGTCTACTGTAACCGTTCCTTCTTCAGTTTGGTCGCGGTCAGCACCAATCACCCATAAATTACGGCTTGAGTCAGCAGCAACTAAATCTTTAGCTTCTGAGAAAACACCATTACCAGATTCACCTGCAGCTTGGTAAATCACATCAATATCATTGGCATACATAGCAGAAGCAATTTGTTTAGCCTTAGGTGCATCAGCAAATGACCCAACATATTCTACCGTTACTTCAATATCGTCTTTTACAGCTTTGGCACCGGCAACAAAACCCGCTTCGAAAGCATCAATCACTTCAGATTCTGCTCCACCGACAAAGCCAATATGGCCTGTTTCAGATGATAAAGCAGCAGCTGCACCAGCTAAGTAAGCTGCTTCATTGGCGCGGAAATTAATTGAGGCAACGTTTGGAGCATCAACAAAAGAATCCACTACAGCAAATTTTTGGTCTGGTTGTTGACCGGCAATTTGTTCAATGGCGGGTTGTAATTTGAAGCCTACTCCGTAAATAATATCAAAACCTGCTTGGACTGCCGTGTTAATATTGGTGACATATTGAGAGTCTTCATCAGATTCTAGATAATCAAAGCCTTTTGCGCCCTTTTCTTTACCATTTTCTTTACCCCAGGCTTGAAGCCCTTCCCAGGCAGATTGGTTAAAGGACTTATCATCAATTCCACCCTGGTCAGTAATCATAATGGCAGAGAAATCTTCTTGAGCTTGGACCATAGAAATCATTCCTGGACTAAGTAAAGATAGAGTTAATGCTGCAATTCCAAATTTTTTCATAAAAAACATCCTTTTCTTTTAGTATGATTTTTTAGCTAAGTGTTCAATTCCTTGGAAGAAAGTGTCATGGTCAACATCATAAACAAGGTTAACAGGGCGTCCCTGAGGATCAACTTGCGTTCGTCCTTGACTCGGTCCTTGATCATGGACCGTAGAATATACCACTTTCTTTTGAATCATTGAATCATTGACAAGAGTTAAGGTAGTCAAAACATCCCATAGATAATAGGTTGAATTCGTCGCAAAATGAACCAAAGGGGGCACCATGGCATAACATTGTCCTAAGAAATCCATACCAATATAAGAGCGTTGCTTTGCCCACCCTTCCCGAATATCAATAGTCAGAGGGACTTTATTGGTACTTTCCAAAGCAACAAGATCAATTTCAATACTTGAGTTCCAGACCCGTTTTGTGGCTTGAGGATCCCAGTAAGCATTCCATTCAGCACTACCATCATGGTCTGATTCATGAACATTCCCATCTGCTAGGAAAGTTCCTCCCATCCAGATTAATTTGTTAATCTTCGTTTCAATCTCAGGTGCTTGATCTAAAGCCCGAGCTAAATCGGTTAAAGGACCTACAAAAACCAAATCAACCTTTTGGTCACTCTCCTTTAATGCACGAATTAAGTCTTGGTGAGCTGGTAAATTAGATAGGCCAACTTTTAGAGGTAAATCTTCATTCAAAACTGGTAAGGCATCGACATAATAAGCATGCATCCGCCACTCAGTTGGAAATGGATTGAGACCTCTCGAATTTGAAGCTGCTACCTTTAAATCTAACCTCTTAGAGAACCGTTGAATAATTTTTTGACTAGCAGATACTGCAGGTAATAAATAACAATCGGCTGGTATTACCCCTACCCCGATTAATTCTACCTGGTCCATCTGCAATAATAAGTAGAGCGAAACTAAATCATCCACTCCACCATCATGGTTTAAATATACTTTTCGCATAAAACCACCTTTCACACAGAATTGAAAAACAAGAACTAGTTTAGTGTTTTTCACCTATTAATTCAATGAAATACAATGTTTTATCATTTTTTTAAATATAATGTTCGTGTTTTTATTTTTTCATAAAAAAAAAGCATTTACAGAATTAATAATAACTCCGTAAATGCCCCATAATTGCCCCTTAGGGTTGAAAATAATTATTGAAAACTTAACCTAATAGTCTTTTTAATAGTCTATTCTGGTTTTTCAGGAACTTCAATGTCGCCATTGATAATTTGGTCTTTATATTCAGCAACTTTTTCTTTAATTTCATCGCTTAATTGACCATCAGTCAAGCCAACGCCGTCTTCTTTCAAACCAAGCACGTTGTTACCAGCTTTGAACTCACCTTTAGCAGCTTGTTCAGTTGCTAATTTAACTGCTTCACCAACACCCTTTAGGGTAGAGGTTAAGGTTAAGTGACGTTCTTCACCATCAATTTCAATAACACCTTCTGCATCTTGGTCACGATCAACCCCAATTACCCAAATTTCTTGAGAAGGATCATTTTTAACTAAGTCTTTTGCTTCTGAGAAGACACCGTTACCAGTATCACCTGAAGCATGGAAGATTACATCCGCACCATTTTTGAACATTGCTGCTGCAATTTGTTTACCTTTTGGTGCATCTGCAAATGAACCAGCATATTCTACTGAGACTTCAATATCAGGATTAACTGCTTTAACCCCTGCTACGAAACCAGCTTCAAAGCGGTCAATAATAACCCCTTCAACCCCTCCAACAAAACCAACTTTGTTAGTCTTAGTTGTCATGGCTGCCGCAACCCCTGCTAAGAAGGAAGCTTCATGGTCTTTGAAGTTATATGACGCTACGTTTGGTTGATCTACGAAAGAATCCACAATAGCAAAATGAGAATCAGGATTTTGTTGCGCGATTTGGTTAATAGCTTCCTCTAATTTGAAACCAATCCCAAAGGTTAAATCAAAACCAGATTGAATGGCTGTATTTAAGTTAGTAATATAATCAGAGTCGCTATCAGATTGAATATAATCATATCCTTTAGCGCCTTTTTCTTTACCTGCTTCTTCACCCCACGCTTGAAGGCCTTCCCAAGCTGATTGGTTGAAGGATTTATCATCTACCCCACCGACGTCAGTAACAATTACTGCAGAGAAATCATCGCTTTCTTGCGCTACTACCATAGCTGCTGGTGCTAAAACAGAACCTAAAGTTAAGGCCACAGAGGCCGCTTTAAAAAATTTTGACACTTACATCACTCCTTCTAATTGTATGCAAGTATTATATCTTGAAAACGCCACCATTTCAAGTTGGTTTTGATTAAATTTATTTATAACTATTGTTAAAATCACTTATAATTACTGATTTATCAAGACCTGTCTTGGTTTAGATCCATCCGCTGCTGAAATATATCCCATGGCTTCTAGATCATCAATCAACCTTGCGGCTCGATTATAACCAATCCGAAAACGACGTTGTAATTGAGAAATAGAGATTGTTTCTTGTTCTTGAATCAGTTCCACTGCATCTTCAAAATATTCATCTTCAGACGCTTGTTCCATGGCCATATTTTCATCCGTTACGACCATATTTTCATCATAATCAGGCTCAGTTTGATCTTTAATCATATCTGTAATTCGTTCTACCTCTTCATCCGAAATAAAGGCTCCTTGAACCCGGACTGGTTTGTTTTTGCCCATAGGTTGGAAGAGCATATCCCCCTTACCTAGGAGTTTTTCTGCCCCATTTGAGTCAAGGATGGTTCGTGAATCTGTCCCTGAAGACACCGCGAAGGCTAGGCGTGATGGTACGTTGGCTTTAATAATCCCGGTAATAACATCCACTGACGGTCTTTGGGTCGCTATAATCATATGAATACCTGCAGCTCGAGCCATTTGAGCCAAACGAATAATCGCAGCTTCAACTTCATTAGAAGCCACCATCATTAAATCAGCTAACTCATCAATGAAGACCACGATTTTCGGTAATATTTCATAGCCGGTCCCCTCACTTTTATTAAGGTTATCTACATGTTCATTATAAGAATCTAAATTGCGGACCCCCGTTTCAGCAAAAAGCTCATACCGACGTTCCATTTCTTGAACGACATTATTCAAAGCTTTGGCTGCCTTACGAGGATTAGTCACCACTGGCGCTAACAAATGGGGTAAATCGTTATACATGGTTAACTCCACTTTTTTAGGGTCAACCATCAAGAACTTAACTTGATCAGGTCTAGCTTTCATTAATAAGGACACAATTATTACATTCATCCCTACAGATTTACCGGATCCGGTTGCCCCTGCCATTAACAAATGGGGCATCTTGGTTAAATCAGCTAGGCACACTTGACCGGATACATCCCGACCTAAAGGAACTTCTAACAAATTAGGGCTCTTCAAGGCCGCATCAATGATTTCCCAGAAGGATACTGGACTCACCTGGGTATTAGGAACTTCTATTCCAATCAAAGATTTGCCAGGAATAGGTGCTTCCATCCGAACATCTCGAGCCGCAAGCGCTAGAGCAATATCATCAGATAGGGAAACAATTTTAGAAACCTTCACCCCTACCGCTGGTTCAATTTCATATTTAGTAACTGCTGGACCTAGGTTAGCCTTAACCACACGGGCATCCACGCCAAAACTTTCAAAGGTGCGTTCTAATTTCTCAATGTTATGTTTGATGCGGTCATATTCCTCTGACTGGTCAACTGGAGGAATTTTATTTAATAAACTCTTCCCAGGCAATTTATAGGTTTGGTGTTTTGCCTTCTTCTTAGCTGGCTTAGGGCTTGGAGTCGGTTTTTGTCCCGCTTGTAAGGAAGCTTCCAAGTCATCTGCGGTTAAATTTTGGGCTTGGTGAGCTTGATCTTGCCAACGTTGAGCCGCTAATTGAGTTGTAGAACTTGATTCAGAATTGGAAACCTTCTCTTCTAGTGAGCTTGCTTGAACCGGGTCAGCCTGACTAGCTATCTTAGCTTGGTCATTAATTGACTCTGCTGAAGTAAGTTCCGTTTCTTCGTTTGAATCAACCATATTGTTAGCACGATTTACCTCGGTCTCCTCAAGCAATTCTGCTTGATTAGGTTCAGTTGGAAATTCATAGTTTTCTGGGGTAAAAGAACCACCCCGTTCAATCGGCACTTCCTGCTTAACCGATTTAGTTTGGTCTTGACCTGTAGCGAATTGATCTGGGTGATCATGGTCTAAGGCGTCAAAATAATCCATATCCAAAACAGGCGCTTGAACTTGACGACTTCTTTGCGCTTGACTAGCTTGCGGGATTCCTGCTTGATAAGGTTCAAAGTCTCGATGGCGGTCAACTTTTGCCGGAAGATCATAATCTACTGTCCGATCAAAGACCTCGCGTTGACTACTAGACCCATCGCTAAAAATACCAGAGACTAAATGACCGAAACGACCCTTCAGCGAGTTGGTTTTATGTGGATTTACTTCATGATTATCGCTGTGACTTTGATATTCATTCAAGTCCATATCCTCTAGCTCAGCTTCATCCTGATTAGAATTAAAGACTGCTTGGTCTTTTACCTGCCTTTTTTGCGCTTGGACGGCCCTTTGTTCTTCTAAGAGGTCTCTTGCTTGATCGATGGACTCATAGACAGATTCATTTACACCAGCAAATAGGCCAAAGAAAGCTTGACTCGCTGCTTTTAAATCAGAGAGTCGAATATCAACTAACATAAATAAGCCACAAAAAAAGAGCACTAATATCAATAAATAAGATCCCCAGGAGCCTAAGAGATAAGCAAAAGATTGATACAAGCTTACTCCTAGTAAACCTCCCCCCATATCTTGGGATACTTGATTTAAGGCCAGTTCATTTTTAAACAGACTATATACTTGGCTAGTTAATGAATCCGCCCCCGCGGCCTGCGGGAAACAGGCTTTAAAATGCAAAGCCAAACTAATCGCTACTAATACTAGGATCGCACCTAAGAATTTTTTCCACGAAATGGTCATTAATTTACCCTTCACCATCAAATATAGGGCAAAAAATAAGATAAGGATAAAAATTAAATCATAAGCTTGCCCTACCAAGAGCCGCATACAATTCACCATGAAATTACCCAAAAAACCCCATTGGCACAGGGCTAATAATGAAAGGAATGAGAGAACCAAGCCTAAAATCAAATAATACACTTGATAAGTGCCTTTTGCTTTACTTGGTCTGCTTTTTGCTTTTTTACTTACTTTTTTTTCAGTCAAAATGAATCCTCCTGAATTAACATTTACATTTATAGCAGCTATCATTATAACATGTTAAAATACATTTATCGAATTTAGAAAGGATGATTCGAATGACCTTCCAGTTAATTGTTTCAGGTCGTGTTCAAGGGGTGGGTTATCGTTACTATGTTCAAAGCTTAGCTGATAAATATAAGATCAAAGGCACTGTTCGCAACCAAAGTAATGGAAATGTTATGATTATTGCCCAAACTGATTACGAGACCTTAGGTCAATTTATCAGTCATCTAAAAATCCCCCAACATCGCTGGATGAGAATTGATAATGTCAACATTGAAGAAATTAAACTAGATAAAAATTATTCAGACTTTCGCACGATTTATTAGGATTTACCCAAATTTAATTGAAATTCCTTTGTTAGTTTAATATAGTATTACTTATGACAGAGAATCGGAGTGATACACTAAATGCAAAAAAAATATGATAAATATTACAAAATTGCCTTTTTATTAATGTTAGGCTTAGTCTTAACTGGTTGTGTGCGTACTGATGCACAAGGAAATCCTAGTGGTTTTTTCTATGAATACATTGGGATACCTACCTCACATTTCTTAGACTGGCTAGCTCACATTTTTGGCGGTTCATACGGGATTGCTATTATTATTGTCACCCTAATTACCCGAATTTTTATGATTCCATCTACGCTTAAGATGACTAAGGGATCGATGACTTCTGCCGCTAAGATGAAGGTGGCTCAACCTGAAATTAATGAAATCCAAGCAGAAATTGAAGCTGCTACCAGTGACCAGGAAAAAATGCAGTTGCAACAAGAATTAATGACAGTTTATAAGAAATATGATATCAATATGTTAGGTGGCGTCTCAGGCTGTCTTCCTCTACTGATTCAAATGCCAATCATCTCTGCCGTCTATGCGGCAATTCGTTCATCTGAGGCCATTAAGAATTCTCATTTCTTAGGTATTAACTTGGGAGAACGCAGCCTTGGCATTGTAATTGCTGTTGTAATCATTGGTTTTATCCAAGGATGGTTATCTACCAAGGCTATGCCTGCTTCCGACAATCCTCAAGCCCAACAAACCTCCAAATCAATGATGTTAATCAACCCATTGATGATAGGTTATATTACTTATATTTCAGCAGCTGGTTTAGGAATTTACTTCTTAGTTGGATCAATCTTTTCTATTTTCCAACAACTTTATATGAATCATGTAGTTAAACCTAAAGTCCAAGCGGAAATTGATGCCCATGCGGAACGCTTCAAGAATGCTCCCCGACGCAAACGTAAACCAGTAATCCAAACAGTCAATCCAGAAGATCAAAAGGAACGGTTGGTGCCAATCAAAGGAAACCAAGCTAAACGTCGCAACGAAGGCAAACAAAAACGGAAATAAGTAAGCTAGTAATAAGTAAAAAGAATCCATGTTCTTATCCTGGCTGGGATAAGAACATGGATTCTTTTATTTTTACTATTTTTTTAGCTTTAGTCCACTCAGGTATTATCCTGTTTCTGCATTTTATTCACTAGTAAAGGTGAATCAGCCTCTAGTAGCGGTAAGCTAATATAGAAAATTGAACCATTACCTAAAACAGAATCAACCCTGATTTGACCACGATAGGACTTAATTAATTGATAGGCAATCGATAGGCCTAGACCAGTTCCACCCTTTTCACGTGACCGAGCTTTATCAACCCGGTAGAAACGACCAAAGACTTTTTCTTGGTCTTCCTGGTTCATGCCTTCACCAAAGTCCTGAACCGCGATTTCAACCGTATTCACAGAACGTGAAATAGATAAATGAATTTCCTTCCGGTCCAAACTATATTTCACTGCATTGTCCATCAAGATAATTAATATCTGCTCAAAATGATTTCTAAACATTTGCACATACTGACTTTCACCCTCACGGTCATCTGAGTCTAAGAAAAACTTAAAATCAGGATGAATTAACTTCATATTATTATAAACTTGCTTAGCCGTCGTATAGATTTCAGTTACTTCATTTTTGTAATCAACATCAACATGGTCTGCACGCGAAAGATCCAACATTTCTTGGACTAAGACTTTCATTCTCGTTATTTCCTGTAAAGAAGCAGAAATAGATTCAGCTAATATTTCAGGATCATCCTTACCCCAACGATTTAATAATTTTAAATGCCCTTCGACAATCGAAACGGGCGTTCTTAATTCATGGGAAACATCCTCAACAAATCGTTTTTGATTTGACACATAAGAGTCAATCTTATCTAAGAGACGATTGATATGGACTAACAAGTCAGACCACTCATCATCCGTTTCAGGTTTACGAACCCGAATATCCGACAAAGAATCTTCCTCAACACGGTCTAAGGAATTATTCAAATAAGTTAAAGGTCTTAAGAAATAAATCGCTAGAGCAATTGAAGCAAGTGCTGCCACTAGAACTGATAATAACAATAATAGCATAAACAATTTCCGTTGATGGTCAATAAAGGATTGGAACCGTGTAGGATTATAAATCACTTCTAAATTACCAATTATTTGACCAGAAGTCTTAGAAACTAAATCCGCCCGCTTGGCCATATAGGCTTTATTCTGATAGTTTAATAACTGGACTGACTTTGAAATTTCTGTTTGAGGAATTTCAACCGTTTCGGTTTGATAAACTAACTCATTATTCACAGAGTATAAACGAATCAAATAATTACCTTGGTCCAAGAAATTAATGTACTGAAACAATTCCTTTTGTTTATTGTATCGTTGAATTCCTTCCGGTGTAATCGTTAACTGCCGATCCATTTCATCAATTCCAGAAGATCTATCTTCTAAATTAGTTTTAATTTGCATAAAATCTGTCGCAACTTCGTCTTCAATCGTCTTATAAAAATAAGTATAAGAAGCATTTTGATAGAAAAATAAAACTACACTGGCAATCAGTGACATAACAATAAATAAGAAAACAGCCCACTTCCATTTTAATGAAAGGGGTTGTTTCATCCGGGTCAATAATTCATTCATGGCTAGGTTCTCATTACATAACCGGTACCACGCACTGTTTGAATGTATGATTCTTGTCCCGGCACATCAATCTTATTCCGTAAATAACGAATATAAACATCCACCACATTGGTTTCAACTTCAGATTTATAACCCCATACTTTATCTAATAAAGTATCGCGCGACATAACCATATTTATATTTTCCATCAAGAATAAGAGTAATTCATATTCTCGCTTGGTCAAATCAATAACTGTATCCCCGCGTTTAACAATACGATTAGCTTTTTCAACGACTAAATCACGGTATTCAACCGTTGGTTGATGGGTTACTCTCAATTCTTCCTCATGATCAATCCGTCGGAAAAGTGCCCGTAAACGAGCTAATAATTCTTCAATCGCAAACGGCTTAACAATATAATCGTCCGCCCCTTGGTCTAAACCAGACACTCGGTCAATGACAGAATCACGGGCCGTCATGATGATAATCGGTGTATCTTTAATAGGACGAATCCGCCGACAAACTTCTAATCCGTTTAGCTCTGGTAACATTAAATCTAAGAGAATGACATCCCATTCCTCGTCCAAAGCAGCTTCCAACCCACTGCGGCCATCGTGACGAATATCTGTCTCATACCCTTCATGTTGTAACTCTAAATCAACAAAACGGGCTAGGTTCTTTTCATCTTCAATAATTAATACTCTTTGTTTACGTTCACTCATAAGATGTCCTCCTTACTTTTTCCTATTTATTGTAACCTAAAAATGAGAAATTTGCCACAAATATTGCACAAGGACAGCTTTTAAGGCTCATAATTCTTTAATTAAATTAATAATATATTATCGTTTTTTCCTTGAAAGCTAGCTGTAAATTCGGTAAACTTACTCTAAGTTTTAGCAAAGGAGCGACGATAAATGGCTAAATCAAAGAAGAAACCATCTAAGATGGAACGAACTGTCAAAATTGTAGCAATCATTACTCTATTAGTAATGGTCGGTTCCGTATTATACAGCTTAATTCCAATGTTCAGTTTTATGAATAATTAAAAGTAAATTTTTATAATGAAATAAGCGCCTAGAACAAATTTTAGTTCTAGGCGCTTATTTTATCTGATAAAATCTATAAATCTGATTTAATTTTACCATCCCAGGCAGAAAAGCCACCTTTTAGAATATAAATCTGAGAATGACCATTCTTTTTTAACGCACGAGCAGCCCGTGAAACCTCAGCCATATTATCATCATAAAGATAGACTGCTTGGTCTTTACGAATTTCATTCAGTCTTAATTTCATCTCAGATGAAGGAATATTGCGAGCACCTAAAATATGTTTTGCCTTAAATTCAGCCGGCTGACGTACATCGACCACTTGACTATGACGCATATTTTCTCTCACAGTTAAACTATCCACCATTTCGGCCGACTGTTTACGCAAGAACCATAAATAGGCATAGTACAGTCCAAAAGCAATTAAGATGAGTAAGGCACCCACCGTAATAAACATTAATAAATCCACAATTTTTGCTCCATTCTAATTACTTAATTTCGGTATTAATTAAATTTACTGCTCCAATTACACCGGCATCATTACCCAATTGGGCTAAAACAATCTGAGTCGTCTCACGTATTTGTTGGTAAGTAAATTCACGGTAATAAGCATCGACTTTTTCTCGTAAAAATTCCCCTGCTCCAGCCATACCGCCACCTAAAACAATGGCTGATGGATTTAAAATATTGGCAATATGAGAAACTCCTAGACCAATATAATAAGCAACCTTGTCGACCACTTGACTCGCAAATCCATCGATCGCCTTGGCTGCTTCAAAAATATCAAAAGAGGTAAAGGTCTGATCTTGAACTACTTTTTCATAAAATTCAGAATGGTCAATATTCCCCTCATCTTGGTCTACCATTTCTTTGGCGAGTCGGACAATACCATTTGCAGAAGCTAAGGCTTCAAAACAGCCTTTTTTACCACAAGTACAATGTATATCGGTATGGTCTTCAATAGTCATATGACCAATTTCGCCTGCAGCTCCACTACCTCGGTATAGTTGACCATTAATTACAACACCGCCGCCAATCCCAGTTCCCAGGGTCACCATCACAACATTTTCAGCACCATTCCCCGCGCCTAACCATTGTTCACCGAGGGCCGCCACGTTGGCATCATTATCTACAAAAAACGGAATATCGAAGGCCTGACCAAATTGTTGGCCTAAATCTTGTGTTGTCTTCCAATTTAAATTATAAGCACCTATAACGGTTTTGGCTTTAACATCTACCGCACCAGGAGTTCCCATACCAATCCCGATAATATCTTGGTCGGTCAAATCATGTTCTGCTAAACTCCGTTTAATTGATTGAATAATTGCAGGCACAATTAATTGTCCCTCTTGATGAATTTCGGTACCAATGGTCCATTTATATTTTAATTGACCATCCGGACTCGCGATTGCCATTTTGGCACTGGTCCCCCCTAAATCGATACCCACTATATACTTACCCATGTTCGTCACCTCTCAAAATAATGTAAAAATTCCTGATACGCATAGTATACCAAAAACACCGCAATAATACCGCTTAAAACAGCAACCAATCCTCGTTGCCAAAGCTTGGCTTTTGATTTACCTTTAGAGCCAATCACATAGGTTGCCAAAGCCCCAAATAAGAGTCCCCCTAAATGGCCCCAATTATCGATTCCTGGTGAAAGAAAGCCATTCACCAAATTTAAACCCACTAAAATAATGAATGAACGAGATCTTTGCCATAAATAATGAGAATCTGGATGGATTATTGCTAAGACTATAAAGGCGGCAAACATACCGAATAGAGCAGTCGATGCTCCCGCTGATACCCCTGTATTAAAGGCAAGTGAGGTTAAATTCCCCCCAATCCCTGCAATTAAGTAAATCAATAAAAATTTGATATGACCCAGAATTTCTTCCAATTCGGGCCCCATAAAATATAGGGTCATCATATTAAAAAGTAAATGGCTCATGCCAATGTGAACAAAGGTAGCGGATAGTATCCGCCAATATTCATGATTTTGGAAAACATATGGCATGAAGTTTGCTCCAGTATCTAGCAAAACTCTACTGTCTGTCGTTGTTCCATATACTAGATAGGTAAAGGCGAACCAGCCAATATTAATGACTAGAAAAGCATAGGTTAACCAAGGTTTAAAATCTCTCTTTGATCCCACGCTTAGTATTCTCCCTTCTTTTTCTTAAGTATCTCTGCAACTATAATTCGATCAATTTTTTGGTCATAATTTTCCATGACTGGACTTAAGTCAGGAAGAACTTGTTCAGGATACACTATGGACAAGGTCTTACCCGGAAAATTAAGGAGATAACGGTCATAATAGCCACCGCCATACCCTATCCGATAGCCTGAAAGATCAAATGCAAGACCAGGAACAATCATCAAATCTATTTGGTTGGCTTGCCATTGAGGGCTATCAGCTAAGGGTTGTTTCAGCCCTTTGTAGGCTGTTTCCAAAACATCTCCGCGATGATAAGGATGAAAGCTTAATTGATAATTCGCTTGGATCCGTGGTAATAAGATTTGAAACTGGTCCATAAGCCGTTCTATCATTAAAGGGGTCCGTAATTCTCCCCCAAAACCATAGAAAAAGGCAATACTCTTGATGGGATTTGCAGACAGATAAGCTTGTAGATCTTGCCAGAGACTCGCTTCATATGCCTGACGATCCTCAAGGCTAATGGCCAACATAGCTTGGCGTACTTCTTCCCGAATTTCTTTTTTGGTCATAGGACACCTCCTAAGTAATTGGAAAATTAAAAAAAGAGGGAGCGGGCAAGAAGTAGAAAATCTGTGATTTTCGCTTCATTTGCCCGCCCCCGCCCGGTTGGCTAGGATGGAACAAGTCGCATTACGACGTCGTTTCTATCCAGTCAACTACTGCGCTAAAACATCTTGTATTTAGTTAAATAAAGAAGACTGAGCTTTTTTTGCCCAGCCCCCTACAATTTTTACTATTTTTTAACTTCACGATGAAGTGTTACTTTGCGTAATCTTGGGCAATATTTTTTCACTTCAATTCGATCTGGATTATTACGTTTGTTTTTGCTTGTTAAATAATTGCGATCGCCACATTCGGTACATTCTAAGGTAATGTTTACACGCATGAGAATCCCTCCAGACTTTTTAAAATTCAGTTCATTTGAACAGTACCGAATTATTATATCATGATGCACTCAAGAATGCTAGGTCTATTTTTAAGAATTTTTACTTTAAGCGTCTGTTAACACAAAATCACTAATCTGTAATGTGGAATTGATTGATATTTAGCCAATATTTGATAAAATTAAAATTAATCAAACCATAATGAAAGAGGTGTCCTAGATGAATCTATGGATATTAATAATCGTACTTCTAGTGATTTCAATTATTTTATTTGCCATCTCACTATTTAGTGGCAATGACGCTGATGCACTAGAAGATAAAGTTGACGATTATACAGAACAGTTTTCTAAAGAATTATTTGCTATCAAGTCTCGATTAACCGAACTTGAAAAACAAGAAGTGGTCCGTGATGATAGCCCTGCTTTCTATCAATCAGAAGATGTCACTTATCTTTCTGACACTCCAGAAAACGGGGTACCTACTGATGTACCAGTAAATGATCTTGCTGAAGCAGATCAAACGGTTGATGCCATTGATATTTCCACTTTAAGTGAAGATGAAATGGATTCAATTATTAAACTATATTCGCAAGGTTATACGATGCAAGAAATATCAGATGCTGTAAATATTGGCATTCCAATTGTCCAAGCGGTCGTTGATGATTACATCGAAAACCGCTAAGAAAGGAGCCATCCATGAAAAAAAACACCCTACGTTCTCTCAGCTCTGGTTTTCTCCTCTCAACTTTAATTCTGGCTTCCTATGCAGTCTTTGTTCAAGGACAAGTTCCTGGACGTGACCTCAATTTATCAGATTTATTATCACCCACGGTTCAAGAAACCAGTGAAGAGACCAAAAAAGAGGTTTCGTCCCTTATAGAGGTTAATGAATCCCTCCAGGATGAAAACAAAAAGATGCAGGAAAGTCTAACTAAACTAGCATCAAGCCAAAAGAAAAATTCTGAAAGCAAAAGCTCAGATGAATCCAACCAAAATGAATCTCAAGATGAAAGTGAAAATGATTCGAGTCAAAGCACTTCAGAATCTAGTGTGTCTACCTCAAATCAAGGAGACCAAACAAACGAACCTGCAGTTGAAGGTACTTTTACAATTTCTGAAGGAGAAAGTGCCTCTGAAATTACTCAACGCCTTGAAAGTGAAGGTTATATCGAATCTGCCGCTGACCTAGAAGCTTTAATTGATCAATGGGATTTAAGCTCAGTCATTGTCGCTGATTCTTACCAATTAAATTCAGATATGTCCATCCATGATATTGCTTCCCTTATTACTGGCGGAGCCTATTATTACTACTAAGCTAATTAAAAGAAACTTTCAAAGTTAGCATTGAAGCATAAATATAGATTTAATTCATTAGAAGGCATACTTATGGTGTGCCTTTTTTATTTAGATAATTTTAGCCTTGACTTTTCTTTATAAAAACTATAGATAAGTATTTTCAAAAACAAAAAATCTGGGAGTTCCTCCCAGATTTTTTGTTAAATCAACCTAATTTACGCCATTCGCCTCATAATCAAGAATCGTTTTACGCGTTTCTGACTGCATTTCAAAGTATGCATTCATCACCTCATGGGCAATAATTGTAGATTCCCGTGCTCTAGATTCTTCTTGTAAATAAGGTACCACAACGGTAATCGCAATTTCAGGATTATCCCATGGGGCGTATCCAATATAAGTAGCATTGGTCACAGGATCATTTTGAGCATATTTAATCGGTCCTGCATAAAAAGCTTCGGTTGTCCCTGTCTTAGAACCAACTGTAATTGGATAGTTCAAGAATAGGTAACGAGCTGTCCCTTGATCTGTATGAGATACTTGCCGCATCCCTTCATGGATCCGATCAAACACAGCTTGGTCTAAATGGACTACATTCATAATTTTAGGCGCAATCGACGTTTTAACCCCTCCGAGATTGCCATCCGTGTCGGTACCGCGAATTTCTTTTACTAGACGTGGTGAATAACGGATCCCATTATTAGCAATCGTAGAGACATATTGTGCCATCTGTAACGGTGTGTACAAGTCGAACTGACCATAGGCCAAGTCTAACGCATTTACTAATTGGGTAGACTCAGGTGCATATCCTTTTGACTCATTTGGTAGGTCAATGCCTGTATAGGCGCCCAAACCAAACTCAGCCATATGTCCCCGAATATTATTGATAGTATTTGGTGAAATCGTTAAATTCCCATCGTTTTCAAACTCGAATTGTCCCCCAATTGCCATGGCCAACTTAACCATATAAATATTGGATGAAACTTGCAAGGCTTGAATATCTGTGACAGGCACTTTACCAGTTCGGTTAAATACCGAAGATTTTTCTTGAGAAGCCGCAAATTTCATAGGCTCATCCACAATGGTATTATCATCCACGGATATAATTTTTTCTAGATAACCCGTTGCGACCATGGCCGGTTTTACTGAAGACCCCATACCATAGGAGGTATTAATTGCACCCAAAGCATCATCAACAATTTTATCTTTATTGTATGAATCCGTCTTTTCATCATATTCATACCGCTTGCCCGTAATTCCAAGAATATCCCCATTTTTAGGATTCATCGCTACGATATACACCCGGTCATTTAAGCCTTGAAATTCGCCCATATTTTGTAAGGCTTTGGTAGCAATATCATCTAATTTCTTTTGGAACTCTTGGTTAATGGTAAGAATAAGATTGTCCCCTTTTTTTCCCGGATAGATTTGCTTAGTTTCAGAGGTATTGGAAGCCGTATCTGTCACTACTTGATACTTAGACTTAGTACCTCGCAGGACATCCTCATATTCTTGCTCAAGGTAAGAAATTCCTACCCGATCATTCATAGCATAACCACGTCCCAATAATTCAGCTACCCGGTCTGAAGGAATCCCGTGTTGTTCCGTCGAAACATTACCTAAAAGTGATCGGAGCATGCCTTCTTGTGGATAAGTTCTTTGCCAATCCGTTCCAATTGAAATTCCTGGCAGACTACCTAGTTGCTCAGAAACCCGAGCAATCTCCCGTTCAGTCACATTAGTATTCTTCACCGTTACTGTAGACAATGCATAGGCAGCATTCATCTTAGTAAAGAGGGCAATAATTTTTAGTTCAGGCTCAGAGAAATTAATATCCTCTTTCGTAACCTTAGAAAGCTGTACTTCATAAAGCTCAGATGAAGCTAGTTGCTTTTCTTCCTTACTTAACCGTGAATTGACTAAATCCGTATTTTTAACGATAAAATAATCTTTACGGTCACGTTCTGTCACGTTATTAGTTGGTACATCAATTAATGAAGCTAATTGCGTCGCTACTTGAATAATGTCAGAAGGCCCTACGTTGGAATCTTTATCTCGGGTATAAAGAATGGCTTGTTCTGGATTATTTCCAACCAAGATATTTCCTTGGCTATCATAAATCATTCCTCGAGGAACTGAACCCGTTGAAACAGTAGACTCAGTCCGATGAACCATATCAACAAATGATTGGCCTTTATACAACTGTAAATAGCCCAACCGCACAAATAAGGCAATAAACACCATAAAAGTCACTATGAAAATTAAATTTAGCCGTTTGGGAATAAAATCCTTTTTATTATTCTCTTTTATTTTATACTTAACCATTTACTCACTCGTTTCTTTGCTTGTAATCACACGCACTTTCAATTATAGCAAATTTATGTCTTAAAAAATAGCGCTCTGGTAATTTTCAAAGAATCTTCAATTTTATTAAAATAATTCATTCTTTATCAGGTGAAGGTCAGGCCACTTTTTGTTATCATAGACCTAATGAAATAAAGGAGCAAACTATGAAAAAACATATATTTTCCTACCTAATATATTCACTTCTGTTCAGTCTTATTGCTATCATTGTAGCAATTTTAATGGGCTTTGCCCCTTTCGGCAAGGAAACCATGCTGACTGTGGATTTGGGACAACAATATATTGACTTCTTTTCTCTCTTTAAAGAAGCTTTAACTAAAGATCCAGGTTTAATAATTTATTCTTTCCAGAAATCAATTGGTGGTGAGATGATTGGATTATGGGCTTATTACCTCCTATCCCCTTTTAATCTTATCCTACTCTTCTTTAATGAATCTAACTTTGACAGTGCTGTTACCTTAATTTCCTACCTTAAACTATTAAGTGCCGGTTTAACCATGATGTATTTTATCGATCATAAATACAAGTTAAATCAACCGATGCTCATCGTTTTCAGTTTGTCATATAGTCTCATGTCCTATTCAATTGTCTTCCTATTAAACATTATGTGGTTAGATGCTTTAATTATGTTACCCTTAATTGCCCTAGGATTAGACTATTTACTGCGCGGACGGAGCCCCTTAATTTATACAATCAGTTTAGGTTTAATGTTAATCTTTAACTATTATGTGGCTTATATGATTTGTATTTTCTTGAGCTTTTATAGCTTTTTTAATTATTTAGAAATTCATCAAAAATTTGATTTGAAATCACTGCTCAAGAGTTATGGTCGTTTTTTGATTTACTCCATCTTAGGCGTTCTCTTAGCTGGCATAACCCTATTTCCTACTTTTGCCTCCCTTTTATCCTCTAAAGCGACTCATACCTTATCTGAGTTAGATTGGGACCTAGTATATACCTTAGGACAATCTACATCAAAATTATTTATCGGCTCCTTTAATTTTGATGAGTTATCCTCAGGCTCACCTAACTTTTATGTTGGCTTAGTCGCCTTAATATTAATTATATTTTATTTCTTTAATCGCCGTATTCACTGGCAAGAGAAAATCGTAGCTGGCTTGATTTTCGGTGTATACTTAATCAGCTTCCGCTATGATTTGTTAAATATTATTTGGCACGGTGGCCAATTCCCAATTTGGTATGAGTATCGCTTCTCATTTACCTTGAGTTTTTTTATTCTAATTCTAGCCATTCGAGCCATTCAATATCGGCCTAAGACATATCCAACTAGCTTTTATTTTGCAACTTTCTTATTAATTTTAGCTGCATTTATATACTATTATGGCCAATTGGATAATTACCCTTTCTTATCTATGACAAAACTATTGGTTTCACTTGCTTTTATCCTAGCTTACTTAATCATCTTCAAATTATTCGATTTAAATATTAAATACAGTCAATGGTTATTGCTAGCAATCGTAGCAGTCGAATTATTAACCAATACAAGCTTGATACTTAATGAATTCTCATATGTTGACCAAAGTAAGTTCCGAGACTATACCAGCTTATTAAGCCAGGCAACCCAGCCCCTCCAAAGTTCCAACCAAGACTTCTACCGTATCCATAAAAACTATATGCGGACTAAAAATGAAGCCATGTATAGTCATTACACAGGTTTGGATCATTTCGGATCAACCATTGATGCTAATTTGCCGGAATTATTTGGCTACTTAGGCCAACCTGATGGCAATGGTTTTGTTGCTTATACTAATGGGACCCTTTTTACAGATGACTTCTTTGCAATCCGTTATCTGCTTGGTGTTCAAGACGATCCAAGTCCTAAGCTAAAAGAGAGTCAATATAATTTATATCCTGAAGCCCTCGATTTAGACCAAACTTATTATCCAATGGTTCAAAGTAATGAACGGTATACTGTCCGTGAAAACAAAACTGCTTTTGGTTTGGGCATGGAAGTTACTAATCAAGTCTTAGAGGCTGAATTTCTAAAAAATAATCCAATTTATAACCAAAATCTACTACTCAATCTCCTTGACTTAAATCAAAGCTATCCTGATTTCTTTGTTGAGAAAGAATTTACTGATATCTCTTATCATAACGTCACTGTAAGTGACCGTGGCGATGGCGATTACTTTACTTATCAAAATGATAATAAAAAAGATAATTATATCCAATATGACTTCCAACCTGATTCAGATAACCCTTATTATTTTACCCTACCTTCACAGTACACCCATGATAAGGTTGACTTAGAGCTAAATGGTGACCGGTACCGTTTCTATACCCCATATCGTCGGCGACAAATTACCAATGCCGCCTACCTAGCTCAAAATCAGCCCCAATCATTTACAATTTCTTTAAAAGAAAATTCAATGAAGGCCAACCTACCAGCCCTCTACGAATTTAATTTAGATGACTATCAAGACCTTAAAGAAAATCACCAAACTAATAATTTAGTGGTCACACACCATAGTTCAACCACAATCGCGGGTAGAATCAAGATAGAATCTGATAGTAATTATATGTTAGTTAGCCTACCTTACGACAAAAATTGGCAGGCTACTGTTGACGGTCAAACCAGTGAGGTTATACCTGTCTTAAACCATACCCTGATGGCCATTAAGGTCCCACAAGGTGACCATCAAATTGAACTCAAGTATCGACCTAAATCTATTTTAATTGGTCTAGGACTTAGCCTGACTGGTTTAATAGGTGTATTATTAGGTCAATTCATAACAAATAAACATAGCAAGAAACTTGTCAATTAAGTTGATAATCGGTAAGATAAGACAATAAATAAGTTAAACAGGTGAAACGATTGAAAAAAATTTTTAAACTAGTTCGAAAAGGCTTGGTGAACCCGCGCAATATTATTGCCGCCTATGCCTATCCTTTACAACGCATTATCCCCCTTATACTCTTATCCATTCTATTCTTAGCCGCTGGGGAAGTTTCTGTTAGCCAAGAATTAATTGGGGGCTTGTCCAATAACATGTCCACTGCGAGTAAACACCTACCTGAATTTAATTATATACTCGGCAACTTAAAGCTGGCTGACCAAGCTAAACCGCTTTATTACCAGTCTAAAAGCTTTCAACTAGTCATTGATGACACCATCCAAGCGACAAAGGATCAAAATGATGTTGGTCTAACCCCAGACCAAAAAGCTCAAATTGATGATGATACTTTCTTAAGTTTGTTTTTCTTTAAAGATAAATCTTATGCTCAACTAGGTCGTAACCTCTATGCGATACCTCAAGCTTTGACCATGTTCCGCAGTCCTAACAACCTCACTATGACCTTAAATTATATGAAAAACCATCAGTTCCAAGTTTTGCTCTACTTTTTATTGGCTTTTTCAATGGTTCATGGTCTAATGTATGTTATTTATATGGCTATTACCGCCATGCTGCTAGGTTTTTATAATATGCGTTTATCAGTACCCCTGTCATTTTTGGCCCGCTTTAAACTAGCTAGTGTGGCTGGTTTTTACCCTAGCTTTGTTTTGGGGATTACCAATTTAATTTTACCGCTTTTTCCCTACCCTTATCCTTATATATTAGGCTTTGTCTTAATTTATATTTATATCATGTTACGGGAACATACCAAACATGTTCATAAGATTTATCATAAGTTAACTGGACAAGAAATGACTCCTGAGGATGTTGAAAAAATGCTAAAAGAGAGTCAAAATAATGAAACGCAAGTAGATACAGACTCCCCCTCAAGATCTCAGAAAAATTTAAACGATTCTGAGACGAATCCTTCTCCAATTAACACACAAATAGATCAGCCCGAACAAAAATCAACTGACTCAAAGCAAGACGAAGATAAGAATTAAACAAAAATACAAAAAATACCCGCATTTCAACAAGTTACTTACAGAGAAATTCTCTAGTTCTTGACTGAAGCGGGTATTTTATATGCTATTGATTATTTTTTCTTCGGGCGGCTTTTTGCGACCGCTTTTCGGCTTGGCGGTCCTGTTTAGCCTTAGCTTGCCGATGTTCTTTGATTTTCCAATTTAATTTTCGTTTATAACCAGGTTTGACCTTCTTTTTCTTATTTTGGTTAATCATTGCCCGGACTTTAGGGTCTTCTTTGACATTGGCCGTGTCTTGTCTCCGTTTCCGGGAGTCACGGTGTTTAACTTCAACTAGTTGTCCTTGACGCAATTCAACCGGCTCAAACTCAACTCCCATGGCTTCTAAATCTGATACAGCTTGATCATCATCTGGAGTGACAAAAGTAAAGGCCCTGCCTTCTAAGCCATTCCGACCTGTCCGCCCCACCCGGTGGACAAAATACTCCAATTCCATCGGCAGTTCTGTATTAATCACTAAAGAAGTACCGGGAATATCTATTCCACGCGCGGCCAAGTCAGTTGCAACGACATATTGAAAATCTAAATTTTGGATTTGCTTCATGACCCGTTTACGTTCACGCGAAGAAATGTCGCCATGAATCGTTGCAACCTTAAGCCCCTTTTCTTTTAGGAAAAGACTCATTTGGTCGGCATAAGCCTTGGTATTACAAAAGACAAGTGCCAAATAAGGTTGACCCATAGTTAATAATTGATAGGTCAATTCTTCGCGACTCTTACCCTTGGTATTAATCAAATAATTTTCAATCGTTTCCGAAATAACTTGCTTGGGTTTAATGGTTACCACTTTGGGAGCCACCATGTACTTATTTAGGAAGACCCGTAATTCTTGTGGCACTGTGGCAGAAAAAGCCATCATCTGTAAGTCTTGCGGCATACGGGATGCAATCTCGTCCACGATTTTTAAGAAACCTAAATCTAAGGTCATGTCAGCTTCATCAACGACCAAGATTTTTGCGGTTTGAACCCAGAGTGCATTGTCGGACATCAGGTCAAAAATCCGTCCAGGTGTCCCAATCACAAGCTGGGGTTGTTTGTCCGGCCCTAATTGGTCTAATTGTCTCTGTTTGTCAGTGCCCCCAATATAATTTTCTAGTCGGATAGGCTTATCTGCGGCTTGGATTAGAGAGCTAGCTACCTGGTATAGCTGGGTGGCTAATTCCCGACTAGGGGCTGTGATCACAGCTTGAACTTCTTGCACATCTTCATTAATATTCTGCAAAATAGGTAATAAAAAAGCATGAGTCTTACCTGAACCCGTCTGCGACTGAACAATTAAATCCTCACCCTTCAAGGCTTGAGGGATAACTTCTGTTTGAACTGGTGTCATTGTAGTAAAATTAGCCTCATTTAAGGCTATTTGGATATATTCTTTTAAATGTAAATCTTTAAATAACATAGGGACCTCCTCTGGTCTTTCCTTTCTTCTTATCCTACCTTATTCCTATGAGTCTTGTCTATGAAAAGATCGGAAGGATGGTGCTATCATTGTAAAAATAATAAAATTCGCCTATAATCTATATTGTTAGAACTAGGAGGCTATTTATGAAACCACATTCACTTTTAATGATATTATTTGGCGCAACGGGTGACCTAGCGGCACGAAAACTCTATCCTGCTATTTATCGTTTATATAAGAACAATCACATTTCTGAACATTTTGCCCTGATTGGTACCGCGCGGCGCCCTTGGTCGGATAATCATTTCCGCCAAGTTGTCCTAGACAGCATTGCTGATCAAGTGGATGATCCTGACCATGCCCAGGAATTTGCCAGTCATTTCTACTATCAATCCAATGACGTAACAGATTCTGACCACTATATCCATCTCCAAGAACTAGCCCAAAAATTGGATCAACAATACCAAACCCAAGGTAATCGAATCTTCTATATCTCTTTATCTCCTAAACTCTTCCCCGTTATTACTAGTCAACTCAAGGCCCAAGGCCTCCTCACTAACCAAGGCTATAATCGTTTAATTATTGAGAAACCCTTTGGCTATGACTATCAAACGGCTGCCGAATTACAGGCCCAGTTAACCCAAACCTTTAAAGAAAACCAAATTTATCGAATTGATCATTATCTAGGCAAAGAAGCCATCGCATCAATTAAAAATATCCGTTTTAATAATACCCTCTTTGCCCCTCTTTGGAATAAGAAATATATTGATAATATTCAAATTTCACTAGCAGAAGATATCGGGGTTGAAGATCGTGGCGCCTACTATGAAAGCTCAGGTGTGGTTAAAGATATGATACAAAACCATGCTTTACAAATCCTAGCGCTACTTACCATGGATGAGCCAGTTAGCCAGACATCAGAAGATTTTCGGAAAGCAAAAATCAACATTCTTCAGCACTTACGTCCGTTCCAAAGTCCAGACCAAGTGAATTCAAATGTTGTACGTGGCCAATATGGACCAAGTCTAGATGGACATTTAAAAGGCTACCGGCAAGAAGAAAATGTTGCATCCGACTCCACCACCGAAACCTTTGTGGCCGCTAAAATTTCCATTAACCTACCTCAATGGGAAGGCGTTCCAATTTTTATCCGCTCAGGTAAGCGAATGGATCAAAAATCAACCACCATTAACGTTATCTTTAAAGGACTTAATGAAAGTGAGATGACCAACCGCCTCTCCATTGAGATTGCACCTAAACTTGGCTACCAACTCTTCTTAAATATTAAAGAACCAGGTTATAGCAATGCCAACAAGGTCATTCCATTTTCTTATGAACTGAATTCAGACCAAGCTTCGTATATGCCTCAAGACTACGAACGCCTAATTTATGATTGTATTGAAGGGAATCTCAGCAATTTTACCCACTTTGAAGAAGTAGCCAATGCCTGGAAGTTTGTCGATTCGATTTATGAAAATTGGGAGAAAATGGAAACCTCAGACTTCCCTAATTATCCAGCTGGCTGCCCTGGCCCTAAAAAAGCCCAAGAGTTACTAGCCAAGCACCAAACTTATTGGTATTAATTAAACAACGCACACCAGAGTATCTAAAAATACTTTGGTGTGCATTTTGTTATTCTCATTAAATTATATACTAAGTTATAAAAACTTGAATTCTATTTCCTTAAGCTATTTGTGAAGGGTCAGCCCCCAATAGGATAACTATCTAAAAATAAAAATTTACTTAATTTAATTGGTGCCTTAACAATTCAACATTACATTATTATTTACTTTGCTCTTTACGATATTCTGCTACCGCTGCTTGAATTTTCTCAATAATCGTTTGAATTTCTTCCTGACTATAGGCATCGGCCCCCGCTGCCATAGGATGCCCCCCACCGCCATGCTCTTCAGCAATTTTGTTAATTACAGGTCCCTTAGACCGGAGCCGGACTCGCCATTTTGGCTTGTCTCCTTCTTGTTCTACGAAGTTCAACCAAGCATACATGCCTTCGATTTGACTCGGTATATTAACCACCGAATTTGTTTGGTCTTCAGTAATCCCATGTGCTTTAATGTCAGCTTGGGAGATGTGTAAGACTGCGATACCTGGTTCTAACAAATCTAAGTTTTCCATAGCAAAGGAATGAAATTTAAATTCAGCTAGGGGCATGACTTGGAAGTGGTCGGTTAACTCGCGCAAAGGCAAGTCAAATTCAGTTAAATAGGCAGCTGCTGTAAAAGTATCTGAAGAAGTTGAGAATAAGAAACGGCCAGTATCGCCTAAAATCCCCGCATACAAAAGAATAGCAGCTTCCTGCGTCATGGGGAGGTCTGCTCCTAAGCTTTTGGAGATATAGGTAACCATTTCTGATGTTGACGAGGACTGGGTGTAGACTAATTCAGGATCCCCATAGGAATCCACCAGAACATGATGGTCGATCTTGACTAGGGCTTGCCCTTGGTCAAAATGTTGCCCGTCCACCCGTGGGCGATTAGCTGTGTCACAGACAATAACTAGGGCCTCTTGATAATCTTCTTTAGTAACCTTATCCATCATGCCCAGCCATTCCAAACTTTTTAAATTGGAACCAGCAGCCAGGATTCGTTTATTCGGAAACTTGTTGACTAATAATGCTTTAAGGCCTAATTGTGACCCTAAGGCATCAGGATCAGGGCGTTGGTGACGGTGGATGATAATGGTATCAAAAGCCTTAATTTTTGCATAGAGAGCTTGGATTTTCTGAGTGTCAATATACATGGGTTACTCCTTTATCTTATGAATCAATGAGTTGACAGGAAATAAGTGATTTAGCGGTCAGACTATTTTCATGGAAAACATCTACTTGGATTAGCATCTGCCGCCGGGTTTGGTTATAAATTGTCGTTTGGAATTGTAATTCATTGCCAATTTGAATGGTATTAAAGTAGTGGAGATCAATCGCTTCGATAATGTGTTTGGCCGTAGTTGTTTTCTCAATCCGATGGTGGACTACCTGCGAAATTAATTCCACTAAAACCCCATAAGAGATAGTACCCATATGGTTAATCATTTGCGGTTGGATCACGGTATAAGAATCATACTTATCTGAAGGTTGATAGTCATTTAAAGTAAGGGCAATCGTATCTTCATATGTTTGTAATTCTTCTCGAGGTGTCCGCCCTTGTAAGGATTTGATAACTTCACGCCGTGACACAATCCCAAGGAGTTCCATATTATTATCCACAACGGGGAGGACATCAATATCTTCCCAGGTCATTTTTTGTGATACAGAAGCCACCGACATATGCATCTGAACCGAAACAACTCGCTTGGTCATCACCCGTTCAATCGGCGTGGTGGCCGCTTTATTGATTAAGTCTTTCGCTGTCACAATCCCAATTAAGCGTTTATTGTTAACCACAGGAAACCGTGACACTTTAGTTTTATCCACTAACTTATCAAAGGTCGCCACCGTATCCGTAGCTTGTAAAGTAATGATTTCATCCAAGGGACGGTAAATATCTGCTACCGTTAAAATTTCTTGTTGGATTTCTTGATTAATCATAGAGCGGTTGATAATTGAAGCCACCGTAAAAGTATCATGAGGAGTTGACATTACGGGTATATTAGCTTGGTTAGCCAAGTCAGCCACCTTTTGACTCACATCAAACCCCCCGGTAACTAAAACCGCTAAGCCATTTTCCAAGGCTAATAATTGAACATTTTCTCGGTTACCCACTATCATTAAAGTGCGCGATTGAAAATAATCACGAATCGCCTCCTCTGTCATAGCGCCGATGATAAAATGATCTAACTCCTTACTTAAACCAGCTGCGCCTGCTAATACTTTACCTTGAATGGCTTCAAGCACATGGTCAAAGGTGAGTTTTTCATTATCAGACCGTTTTTCAACCCGAATGGTTCCAACCCGTTCAATGGTAGCTACCAACCCCTGATCTTCGGCATCTTTAATAGCTCGATAGATGGTTCCCTGACTCATGTCCAATGATTTGGCTAAGCCCCGGACTGATATCTTGCTACCTACTGCTAGACCCTTGATATAATCAATGATTTGCTGATGCTTACTTGCCATAATTTCCTCCATAGAAAAACTGTTATACTTTCTAAAGTATAACAGTTTTTTGCATATTTTACATTAAAATTATAACAGTTTGCCCCAGGATATTTCGTTCTAACCTAAAGCCACATCAAGAATCATCATCAGAATAAAACCGAACATCAGTGCCATGGTTGCAATATCGGTATGGTTAGAACTTTGAGCTTCTGGGATTAATTCCTCCACAAGAACAAAAATCATTGCTCCAGCTGCAAAGGACAAGGCATAAGGCAAAATTGAGGTGACGATTAAAACTGCCACCGCCCCGATTACGGCAGAAATTGGTTCCACAATCGCAGATCCATGACCTAGATTAAAGGCCCGACCTTTGGACCGGCCTTCAGCAAATAAGGGAAGGGATAGTGCTGAGCCTTCGGGAATATTTTGCAAGCCAATCCCTATTGTCAGAGCTAAGGCACCCGTCAAAGTAGCTTGTCCGCCCAAACTTGCAGCGGCAAAAGCTACCCCCAAAGCTAACCCTTCTGGGATATTATGAATGGTCACTGCCAAGAATAGCATGGTAGTTCTAGAGAATTTCTTGCGGTTGACTCCCGCATCATTATGGTCCTCAGCCAAGTGGATATGAGGGACTAAAACATCCAATAAGCGTAAGAAGAGACCACCTACAAGAAAACCAATGGCAACGGGTAACCAACTTGGTATGGGGCCAGCTTGGGCATAATCTAAGGCAGGTTCTAAGAGTGACCAAAAGGATGCTGCAATCATTACCCCAGCAGCAAAACCTTGCATAATCGCTAAGAAGCGGTCGTTCACTTCGCGAACAAATAGGACGGTGGCCGCTCCTCCCACCATGGTACAAAACCAGGTAAAAACACCTGCAATTAAGGCCTGTATGGCTGGCTGTATACTAGCGTAGAAATCCATTTATTGCTCCTTTTCTATTGGTAAGGGAATCGTTTCAAAAAGATTTTCTTCAAAACTTGATAGAGTCACACCCAAAAGACGGACAGAACGAGTCAAATCGCCATAGGTCTGCCATAAATCCAAAATATTCGCTTGTACTTGGTCAGCAGATTGAAGACTTTGGTCTAATTTAATTTGTCGGGTTACTGTATCAAAGTTCTCATATCGTATTTTAAGCGTTACCGTATGGGCTTTCAAGCCTTTTGCCTCAACCTGCTCATAGACCCTTTGACTTAATTGATCTAATTGACGAATGATTTCATCTTCGTCCGTAAGAAAATGCCCATAAGTATTCTCACGGCCAATTGACTTCCTTTGCCGTTGGGCCTTGACCGGAGCGTTATGAATCCCTCTCACCTTAAAGTAAAGTGAATAACCCATCTTACCGAAATGACCAATTAACTGGTCTAGGGAGCAATCATAAAGGTCTTGCCCCGTAAATATCCCCAGATCATGAAAAACTGGTAATGATTTACGCCCCACTCCATAAAATTTATCAATGGATAATTGTTTTAAAAATGTCGGCGCATCATCTGGGGTAACTAAGGTAATTCCAAAGGGTTTATGATAATCTGAGGCAATCTTAGCAATAAATTTATTATAAGAGACTCCCACAGAGCAAGTTAAATTTAATTGGGCCAAGATTTCTTTTTGAATCATTTTTCCGACTACTAAGGCGGACTTGATATCCTTCTTATTATGGGTCACATCTAAGAAAGCTTCATCTAAAGATAAGGGTTCAATTAAGTCAGTATAATGACGGAAAATTTCACGGATTTGCTGGGAGACCTTTTGGTAATAAGCATGGCGACCAGAAATAAAGACGGCTTTAGGACATAGGCGGTATGCTTCAGCAGCTGCCATAGCTGAATGAATGCCATAGGACCGCGCAATATAATTACAAGTAGAAACAATGCCCCGGCCACCGGTTAAGTCAGGATGCTTGGCAATCACGACCGGTTTATCAGCCAAAGCTGGATTATCACGAATTTCCACAGAAGCATAAAAAGCATCCATGTCAACATGAAGAATTTTACGTGAATAATCTGGTTGGGGTTCATCAAATTCCAACAAACCATACTTCACTAGGGCCACCTCATTTCTAAGAACAAATGTTCTTATTAAGTGCGAAAGAAAAAGGCTCAATCGCCTTCTTCTAAAATATTTTTATCTAGGTTCGTCTGCCAATTCATTATTATCTTCATCTTTTAAATAAAGATCATCGGCAGAAATATCTTCATCTTCATCCATTTCTTGAGCAGGAGTTGGTTCAACTGCTTGGCTGTTGTCAGCCGGAATACTTTCATTACTTGCTGGTGATAGGGGGGCTGAAGAAACAACTTCACGAATAGCTTGTAACATGAAAGTCAGATAAACACCTTCACAGTCAATTTCAACCTTACCGTTGGCCACATCAATTTGGGAGACTACCCCATATAAGCCACCAATGGTTACCACTTGGTCACCTGGTTTCATGGCATTAATCATTTCTTGTTTTTGTTTGGCTTGCTTTTGTTGGGGACGAATCATCATCATATACAACAAACCAAAAATTAATATCATGGGTAATAAACTAGCTAAAAATTCCATAATCTACCTACTTTCTATTTGCTTTTTATTATAACAAAATTTGACCTATCTTTCACCATAAATATCTAGAAAGCCCGGGCATTTGGTTTATTATAACCATAACGCTCGAAGAAATCTTGTCGGAAATCTAATAAATTATCGTCCATAATGGCTTGACGCACTTGTTTCATTAGGTTTAATAAGAAATGGGTATTATGAATTGAAGCTAAACGCAGACCAAAGCTTTCATTGGCATGGAAAAGATGACGTACATAGGCCCGTGAATAGTTACGACAGGTATAGCAATCACAGTGGTCATCAATTGGTGTATAATCTCTGGCATATTTGGCATTTTTGACGACCAAACGTCCGTGGGAAGTCATACAAGAGCCATTGCGGGCAATCCGGGTAGCTAAGACACAGTCAAACATATCAATACCGCGAATAGCACCGTCAATTAAGGCATCTGGCGATCCAACCCCCATTAAATAACGCGGTTTATTGGCTGGCATATACGGTGTCAGATAGTCTAAGACTTCATTCATTTCTTCTTTAGATTCGCCGACAGAAAGTCCTCCGACCGAATAACCAGGGAAATCCAAGGCCGCCATGTCTTTAGCATGTTGAATCCGTAAATCTTTATAACCAGCCCCTTGCATAATCCCAAAAATAACTTGGTCTTTGGTATTTTCTTGAGCTTTTAAGCCACGCTCAGCCCATCGCGTCGTCCGGTTAATTGAATTTTTAACATAGTCATACGATTCATAAAAAGGGGGACATTCATCCAAGGACATCATAATGTCAGAACCCAAGGCCGTTTGAATTTGGATGGCTTTTTCTGGGGAAAGAAAGAGTTTTGATCCATCGAGATGGCTGCGGAAGTGGACACCCTCCTCGGTTAACTTACGGTTATCCGACAAGGAGAATACTTGGAAACCACCGGAGTCCGTCAGAATCCCTTGGTCCCAATTCATAAATTTATGGAGCCCCCCCGCGTCTTGAACAATATCTTCCCCCGGCCGCAACCAGAGATGGTAGGTGTTCGACAAGATAACGCCTGCTCCCATCTCTTTTAATTCTTCCGGTGATAAGGATTTAACCGTTGCTAAAGTGCCAACAGGCATATACATGGGTGTTGGAAAAGACCCATGAGGAGTATGTAAAATGCCTAAGCGAGCCCCCGTATGTTTTTCTTCTTTGATTAATTCGTAAGTTACCGGTACTTGTGTCATATAGATTCCTTTCTCTAGCCTAATCCAGGCTGACTTTTAATAGTTTAGGATAATTTTTGCCAGTGATATAGAAGATATTCCCCTCAATATGGGCAATTCCATTCAATACATCCATATTAGCTTGTTCTGTTTCCGTGAAATTCTGCTGAATAATCTTGGTGAAATCATAGTCATTCACTACTTGCCCCGTGCTTATATCAATCACGACAATTCGGTTGGTCTGCCAAACATTGGCATAGAGATATCCATTGGCAAACTCAAGTTCATTTAACATTTCTAAGGGAAAGCCTTGATCAGTTACTTGGAATTGATCAATTAGATTGAAATCACCATCTCGTACCTGAATTTGATCCGACCCATTTGACATATAAATGATCGTTTGAGCCGGGTCAAAGGCTAGGCTCCAGCCTTGCCCTTCATAAGATATTTCTTTCAAAACAGCTAATGATTCTTTATCACGTTGATAGGCGATTCCTTTCTTCCAAGTTAATTGATAGATATAATCATCGGTCACCGTCACACCTTCGCCAAAATAATCCTCGTCAAGTAGCTGACGTTGTTGACCTTGACCGGTTTTTATATCATAAAATTCAATTCTAGATTGACCATAGCGGCCAGTTCCTAATAATAAGGTGTCTGGGTCAACTAGTTCTAGACCCTGGGTGAAAGCAGTCTTGTCAAATGGCAGACTTTCCAAAACTTTAATTTTACTCGCTTGAACTTGACTCGTCCGAACCAAAGATACTAAAAAAGTGGTGACTCCAAACAAGATAAGATTACGTAGTGTTTTACCCATAACACGGCCCCTTTCTTGGAATTTGACGGATTTGCTCTAATTATTGTAACCTAAACGTTGCCTAATTCAAAGTCTTAACTGTTGTCTGGCTATTAGCTATGGTATACTAAGCAAGACTTTAAGAGAAAGGAATTTAGCTATGTTCTACAAAATCATTGTACCAATCTTAAAAGGCATATTCTGGCTAATTCATGGCTCTGCCCAAGTTGAAGGTCTCGAACATGTGCCTAGCGACCGTCCGGTAATTATTGCCGCCACCCACCGGTCTCTTTTTGATCCCTTCTACATTGCTTATGCCCTCTACCCTGCTCAAATTCACTTTATGGGCAAAGATAGCTTATTTAAAAACCCAATCTTAGCCTTCCTATTAAAAAAAGCCGGTATGTTCCCCGTCAATCGTGAAAAACCAGGTACTGCCGCCATACGGATGGCTATTCAAGTTTTAAATGAAGACCAAGACCATTTGGGTATCTTCCCTTCTGGTTCTCGGTATACCACGAAAATCAAAGGAGGGACTGCTTTTATTCAACGCCGATCTAAGGCCGATATTATCCCAGTCGCTATCCAACCTCCCCTAACTTTTGACCAATTTTTTAAACGCAAAAAAGCCAAGTTAGCCTTTGGCCCAGCCATTCCTTACCAAGACGATATTAAATATACCAAAGAAGTCCTTGCTCAAGTCGATGAACAAATTAGGCAGGCCTTTGATAATCTAGACCAACAATTAGACCCAACCTACCAATATATTCCCTCGGTTAAAGCTAAAAAATAAGTTTCAAGCTTGCAAGCCAAGAAAAATGTAGTATATTAAAAAGGCGTCTAATGACGATTAGAATTTACCACTCCCACTAGATATTGAAATTATCCCGGAGTTGAGCAAAATCTTGCTTAGCTCTTTTTATTATTAAAGAAATAAGGAGTATTACCATGCCTTCACATAACTTCTGGGCCGACTTGCCCAAACCGTTTTTTATCTTAGCACCTATGGAGGATGTCACCGATGTGGCCTTCCGCCATGTCATTGCCCGGGCTGGACGGCCCGATGTATTCTTTACTGAATTTACCAATTCTGCTTCTTATTGCCATCCTGATGGTATCGAATCCGTTAAAGGACGCTTAACCTTCACAGAAGATGAACAACCCTTAGTCGCCCACATTTGGGGTGATGTGCCTGAATATTTCAGTCAAATGGCTAAGGGCATGCAAGAAATGGGTTTTGCAGGGGTGGATATTAACATGGGCTGTCCTGCCCCGAATGTCTTCAAACATGGTCGTGGTTCCGGTTTGATTTTGAGATCCCAAGTTGCCGCAGAATTAATTCAAGCAACCAAAGAAGGCGGCCTCCCAGTCTCCGTCAAAACCCGGCTGGGCCATGCCAAACCTGAAGAATATAAAGAATGGCTCAAGCATTTATTTGACCAAGATATTGTCAATTTATCCATTCATCTGCGGACTAAAACGGAGATGTCCAAAGTGGATGCCCACTGGGATATGATTGGTGACATCAAAGCTTTACGAGATCAAATTGCCCCTCAAACCCTGCTAACCATTAATGGTGACATTCCTAACCGTCAAGTTGGCCTTGATCTAGTTGATCAATACGGGGTCGATGGGGTTATGATTGGTCGCGGGGTCTTCACCAACCCATATGCATTTGCCAAAGAAGAAGTTGATCATAGTCCACTTGACTTGATTAACCTCTTCCGTTATCACTTAGACCTCTTCGACAAATATCGCTTGCGGCCCTTCCCTTCCTTGAAACGGTCTTTCAAGATTTATATCCGGGGCTTTGCTGGTGCTAATGAATTGCGGATCCAATTGATGGAAGCTAAATCTACCCAAGAAGTACGCCACTTATTAGACAAATTTGAAGCAGCGTATTTAAAATAATTGCTTTTATGCGAAAACAAACCCGCCAAGAAATCTTGGCGGGTTTTTATCTTGGTTACTGGTCCTATTTTGTAGACATAGACTGTCGTGACGCAGGTTATCTTACTGCTGGAAAAGTAAAGAATAATTTCTCCACTTAGGGCTTGACTATGTAAGATATGAGTAATTTTTCTTAACTTATTCTGAACTCAGAAAAAAATTTACTCTTTTTCTTTACTTTGGTTAAACTATGGAAAATATTTTTTATTGGTGTTTAAGTCAATAATTGATGGGTCTTTATTCCGGACTTGAAGACAAAGCAAGGAAAAAATTACCATTTAAAAATAAGGCTTGAATTAATAATACTACAACCATACCAAAAATTACATAACTTAACAAAGCTTTACATATCAACATTTGCGACAACATAACCATACATAACATTACTGATTTTTCCCCTTTTTTGCCCCATAAAAAATAAGCCTACCCCATATGTACTGACCCCCTAAAGTTGGACCAAAAAATCCAACTTTAGGGGGTCAGTACAAGATGAGTGAGGTTAACCAAAATCACCCTGTTTAAAGGGCTCTTTATGTTGCTTGTTTTATCAAATTAAGGAGGAATAGACAATGTGGGTGGAGAAAATCCCCAGTGGAAAATACAGATACTGCGAACGGTACTTCATTGAAGAAACGGGAAAAACAGTGAAATTATCTGTGGTCATTGATTCAAAATCAAACCAAGCTAAGAAGACGGCTAAAGAATTGCTTGATGAGAAGTACCAAGATAAATTAAATACTATCCACAGTCCCACGGCTGGGTTGAAATTTGAAGATATATCCAAACAATGGTTAGAAATTAAACAAGGGGAATGGAAAGACAGTACCTATACCAATACCAAATACAAGATTACTGCTATCAATCGGAGCATTGGAGATATATTGATTGATGAATTGAAAACATACCACATCAATAGCTACCTAGCTGATGAAGTTAAAGATAAAACGTACAGAACTGTAGTGAATTATAAATCACTGATTACCCAAGTTCTTGAATTCGCAAGCGATAATCAGTTGACAGAAATGCTACCGTATCAGCAAATGATTAAAGTGCCAAAAGTGAATATGAAGAAACAGAAACAAGAATGGAAATATTTGGAGCGTGAAGAATTAGAACAAATCTATCAATTTCTTAGCAATCATAAACGCTTTGAGTATTTGAACATGGCTAAGATTCAAGTCGCTACGGGTATGCGGTTTAATGAGATGATAGCTCTAGACTATGTGGAAGATATTGATTACAAGAAACAAACTATCACGATTTCAAAGAATTATGACGTTTTAAATAATATAATCACGACCACAAAGACAGACACCACTAGAGCCATTGCAGTACCGAGCGAAGTCTTGGAAGTTATTCGAGAGCAGATTGCTATCACTCAACGTAAAATCATTAAACACAACTTCGATAGAAGCAATCGTTTCTTGTTCATCAATCGAACAGGCAAGCCAGTAAATATCCGAGATGCTAATAGAGTGTATAACAATATTCCTATTGAAGACAAAAAAATATCCACACATATATTCAGACATACTTTTATTACTCTAATGGCTGAATCTGGTGTGGATAAGAATTTAATTGCCAAGCATGTGGGACATTCAAGTACCAAGATGATAGACCAAGTCTAATCACATTTTACCGATACAATGGACGAAAAATTAAGAAATTTTATTTTACAGAACAAAATCATCTGATTATTTTTGCCCCATATTTGCCCCATAAGCTTAAATATTACATTTATGTTATATTGAAAACATCGTTTTGTTTTCAAACAAACCCTTATTTAGCTTGCTTCATAGACTGCATAATTTGTTGTACTTTTTTCTTAGATGGCTTTTGCCCCATTTGGGCCATCATTTGGGTAATCATGCGTTCATCAATTGGTGGATTTTCTTTGAAATAATCCATCATATACTTCCGTGACATGAAGAAGCCACCCACAAAACCAGCAATCATCGCGATTGCAACAATTAATAACCAAATCCAAGTTTGCATTTATACGTCTCCTTTAATCTTTATTCTTAAATAAACCCTTACGGGCTTGAATCTCTTTAACCTTTTTAGGGGTTAATTCATTGCCCTCTGAATCAACTACTTTAATGGCTTCAACTTGTTGACTGAAGCCCTTGCGGAAGTCTGCCAAGTATTCTTGGCGTAATTTAGCTTGTTCAGCCAATTCTGCTTCATTCAGACCTTCTGCTTTTTTCTTACGTGCTAAGGTATTGATCCGGTCGATTTTTTCTTGACTAATCAAAACAATCCCTCCAATAAACGAACATTTGTTTGCTTTATACTCTAATCTTTGCTACAATGACGGTAACATAAGAGAAAGAGTGAAGCCAATGAAAAGCTTATCTTCCAAACAAGAAAACATCTTAATATGTATTTACCAAGCCATTGAAAGCAATGGCTATCCTCCAACCGTGCGCGAAATCTGTAATCAAGTAGGACTCGCTTCGACTTCTACCGTCCATGGTCATTTAACCCGACTTGAAAAAGCCGGTTATATTAGTCGAGACTCCTCCAAGACACGGGCCATCGAACTAACCGACTTAGCTTTACAAGCCTTGGATATTCAACCCCAACAGATTCCCCTCTTAGGAAAAGTGGCTGCCGGTGCTCCAATTCTAGCGGTTGAAGAAGCGACAGACTATTATCCTATTCCGCCCCACTTACAACATTATGATGCCGCTGACCTGTTTATGTTACAGATCAAAGGTGAATCCATGATTAATGTTGGTATTATGGATGGCGATTTAATTACGGTCCGTAAACAATCTACCGCCAATAATGGTGACATTGTGGTTGCCATGACTGAAGACGACGAAGCCACCTGTAAAACCTTCTTCAAGAAATCTGACCATTATGTCTTACGACCTGAAAATGATAGCATGGACGATATTATCTTGACCAAGGCCACGATTCTCGGAAAAGTAGTGAGTCTTTACCGTGAGTACTAAGACTAATAACTAATAAACTAGAGCATTTTAAAAAATATAAAAAATAATATATCCCCACATTAGGAGCACGGCAAATCCAGTGTAAATCATAGATTTCCTGAATTTGTCCCGCTCTTTTTTTATTTTTCTAAGCGATTACTCTTAGTAAGTCATCAAGGTTTTATAAGGATAACCTTCTAATTTTGCCTTGCCATCTAAATCAGCTAATTCAATCAAGAAAGCACAACCAACTACGACACCACCTAATTTTTCAACGAGGTCGATAGTTGCTTTAACCGTTCCACCCGTGGCCAAAAGATCATCAATAATCAAAACACGTTGGCCTGGTTTAATATCATCTTTATGAACTGTTAGAGTATCGGTCCCATATTCTAAATCATATTCAACGGTGGCAACTTCACGTGGTAATTTACCTGGCTTACGAATTGGTACAAAACCAATACCTAATTCATAGGCCACCGGACAACCCACAATAAAACCACGGGCTTCAGGGCCAACGATAACATCCACATCTAACTCGTCCGCATAATCCACAATTTGTTGAGTGGCATAGCGAAAGGCTTCGCCATCTGCCATTAGAGGTGTAATATCTCTAAATAAAATACCCTCTTTTGGATAATTTTCAATGGTAGTTACATAATTCTTTAAGTCCATTTTATTAATTCCCTTCAAAATATTTCTTAACCGCTTCCAACGGCTGATAATTGAGTAAGGCTTCTACCTTCATTGCTTGTTCATAAGTCCGATAAGCCTTTAATTGCCATAAGTCTACCTTATCCGGACGCGTCTGATTAAACATTAAAGAGCCATCTTTAATTGTAACAAATTTTGCTTCTAAAAACATGTGAATTAATAAATTAATTTTTAAGGGGTGAATTTTTAATTGATTCTGCATGTTTTGTTTTTGTTCAGCCCCTGAAACATGTCCCACTTGATTTAGATAGCGGAAAAGTTGGGCCGCTTCTTGCCGATTGGGCAAACCCACAAGGTATTTTGAATATTGGTTATAAGCCCCTAAATAGACTTGATCAAAACGGTTTGTTTGATAAAAGTCTTTTATCAAAGTTAAATCTTCTGGAACTTCCATAATAACCAAATTATCGTACGCATCACATTCTGTCTGACTAGGTAAATCTTGAAACAAAAGTGCCGCAGAAGAATCAGCTAAGTCTGCTAGATAAAGGTCAAGAATGGTTTGATGGTTATATAAATAAAGACTTTTTTCAAGTTTCATTAAATCAGAGGCAATATGCTTCCCCCTCACATCTAACCAGACCGAGCCCTTAACGCCAATATCTTTCATATGGATTTGAACCTGTCGTCTACCTTGCCATTCATTAATAACAAGTTGTCCTACCAGTGATACCTGCATGCCTGGACTTAAGCCTTGACACTGGTCTGCCATCGAAAAACCTAACACTTCAAGTGATGATCCCTGGTCTGACCCACGAACCCTTAATTTGATATGAGTCTGGTCACCAATGGCTTGAATCCGCTCGATTTGGACATCTTCAAGAAGCCAAAGTGGCTGTGGATTGTCCATCCCAAAGGGCCCTAAATGATCGATTTCTTGAACGAGGTCCAGGTTGATTTCATCAATGGCTAGTCTGCCATCTAACTTTAATTGGGAAGGCGCCAGGATCGCTGCTTGGTAAGCTTGACTAGAAGAAAGCATGGCCTCCTTAAATGCGGGAAACTGGCTAGACTCAATGGTCATGCCGGCTGCTTGACTATGGCCACCAAATTGCATTAAAAATCCCTTATTCTGTGACAACCAGTCAAATAAATTAACTCTTGGTAACGACCGACCGGACCCCTTGTAGACTCCTTGGTCTCTTTGTTCTTGGAAGACTAAAGCAGGACGATGATATTTTTCGAGTAAACGACCCGCCACAATCCCTACTACGCCCGCAGGCCAATCAGGGTCTGCTTCAATAATAATATCTGGCAGACTAGGATAGCTTTCGATTCTAGTCTGAATTTGGGTCATAATTTTTTTAACGATGGCTTGCCGCTCTTGGTTTTTACTTTCTATCAGTTCATAAAGTGCCTGCGCCTCGCTAGAGTCAAAACTTGCCAGTAATTCAAAGGCTGGACTAGGGTCCCCCAGACGGCCAATCGCATTCAAGCGTGGGCCGATAATAAAACCAATGGTATCACTGGTTAACTTATTACGATCCACCTGATTATTAGTCAGAATCAAATCCAAACCTAAGCGGGAGCTTTGTCTCATTAATTGCAATCCTTGCTTAACAATGGTTCGGTTCTCGTCCGTCAATGACACCAAATCGGCCACCGTCCCGATAGCCGCCAATTCAACTGATTCTAAAGGAATCTCTTCTAATAGAGCCGACACCACTTTTAAGGCAACCCCTGCCCCTGACAAGTCACCAAAAGGATAGGATCCTTGGGGGTGGCGGGGGTGGACGATGGCATAGGCATTGGGCAAGTGGTCTTGAATTTCATGGTGGTCGGTTACAATCACATCGACCCCACGATGATTGGCATAGTCAATCGCTTCAAAACCAGCCACCCCATTATCACAGGTCAAAATTAATTGACAGCCTTGATCAATCAATCTTTGGTAGCGGTCCTTATTGGGGCCATACCCATCAATCAAGCGGTTGGGTATATAATAGGTCACATTTGCCCCCACTGCTTGCAAACTTTCATATAAAATTAAAGTTGAGGTAATCCCATCGGCATCATAGTCACCATAAATCAGAATTGCTTCTTGACTAGCAATCGCTGCTTGTAAACGGTCAATCGCTTTAGCCATATCAAATAATTCGAAGGGATCATGGAAAATAGCCTGACTTGATTCTTCCAAAGCAGTCAAAGTCTCAAGACTATCAATTCCCCTTTGGTAACATAAACGCAAAAAAGCGGAAGAGTATTTCTTTTCCGCTTCTTTAAATACCGATAAATCACTTGAGTTGGAATCTAATGTTGGTAAGACCCACTCATAATGAGCTTTATTTAGAAACATGGCCCAAAGGCCTCCTTTTAAAACTTATTTATTCAGTGAAATCAGCGTCAACTTCTTCTGGCAACTCTACTTGAGCTGGAAGACTTACTTCCTCACTTACTGGTAAATCTTTTGGTGTCATTGAAGCAGGGTCTAAGTGACTTTCAGGCATATCCATCTCTTGTTTTACAAAGCTATCTTCTTGATAGACTTGGGTATTTTTATTTTTATCTTTCAAATCAGATACTTTAGCTTTAAGGTCTGAAATCTGATCATCTTTCTTGATAATATCCTGAGTATGTCGGTCTTTTAAGCTCTTAATTTCATTGTTAAGTCGCTTAACCTCTTTACGTTGTCGACTATTGGATGAAATAGTAACTAAAAGTCCTACAATCATCCCCAACAAGGCTGACAGTAAGATTAGTAGAATAAGGGGAACTTGATATTTAGCGACAAATAAATCCACTGACACAGGATTCACATTTTGTAAGGCGACAATCACAAATAAAATGAGGAAAAGCACCCCTAGAATTACCTTAAACTGTTGTTTCATCTGAATTCTCCTTTAAATTAAATAAGTTTAATTTTAATATATCACTTATTGTCGGAAAAATCGAATTTAATCGAGCCAGCAGCTCAAGAACTAGCGGCGCATTCACTTCCCGTTTAAATTTACAATGGCTCAATAAGTTAGCCATAATTCGCTTTGTTAAAACATCAACATCTAAGGCAAAGCCTTCAATGGTTTTAAAGTAGGCTTTTGAGTTAGCATCGCGGTCGAAGAACTCGGTAACAACTGGACCTGGATTCACCACAATGACTTCGATTCCAGCCGGACGTAATTCGAGTCGAAGCGTATCTGCATAAGCTATTACTGCGGCTTTAGTCGCTGAGTATACAGATGAAGCAATCGTCGATAGTTTACCTGCAGAAGAGGCTACCATAACAATCTGACCTGAACCTTGGTCTAGCATTTCTAAAGCCACTAATTGGGACAAATACATGATAGCAAAAGTATTTACTTCAAACATGGCCACAATTTCGGCATAAGAAAATTGGGTGGCTCGTTTAAATACTCCATAACCCGCAGCTTGGAACAGTAAATCAATCCGACCAAACCGTGATTTACATAAAGGAACAATACTTTCGATAAAACTGGTTTGGGTCACATCCCCCGCCAAGACAAAAGTATCCACACCATGAATACGGTTAATTTCTGCTGCTAAAGCTTCCAACCGGTCTTGGCGACGGGCAATTAAAACTAAATCATAGTGGTGAGCGGCTAATTGTTTTGCCATTGCTTGACCAATCCCAGAGGATGCGCCCGTCACCACTGCAACTTTTCTACTTTGAGACATCTTTCTAGCCCCCTACTGAGTCTAAGTTGATTTCTTCTAAATCTCGGACAATATGTAACTTTGGAAAAATTTTTTGCGCTGCTTGTTCCATCACTTGCACATCTCGACTTAAATAGCGGGAGGAAATATGATTCAAATAAACTTGCTTAACCCCAGCTTCTTTGGCTAAGGTCGCTCCTTGGTCCGAAGTCGAGTGATAATATTGATTAGCCATTTGGCTTAAAGACCCATCATGGGTTCCCTCATAAATTAAGACATCCGCATCTTTGGCTAAAATTAAATTATTAGCATTGGGCCGAGTGTCGCCAATATACGTAAGTACATGCCCTGCTTGCGCTGGGGCGATAAAGTCCTTCCCATCTAGGAGACGACCGTCTTCCAATTGGACTGTTTCTCCAGCTTTTAAGCGGCCATAGATAGGTCCAGCCGGTATGCCCTGGGCTTTTAAGTCATCCACTAATAATTGACCTGGGGTATCAGGTTCTTTAATGCGAAAACCAAAGGACAATATACCATGATTCAAGGGCAAATATTCCGCTTGCCAGCCATGGCCTAGATCAAGCTTACCGCCTTGGTCAGACAATTCTTCGAATATTAAGGGATAACCCAAATTTGACTTTGATAACTTCAAGCACATCAAAACATAGTCCTTGATACCTTGAGGACCATAGATGGTAACTGGCTCTTCGCCTCCTTGAAAGGACCGTGAGCTTAAAAAACCTGGTAAGCCAAAGATATGGTCCCCATGCATATGGGTAATAAAAATTTTGGAGACTTTTCTTGGCTTTAAACTGGTATGTAGGATTTGATGCTGGGTCCCTTCCCCACAATCAAATAGCCATACTTGGTTTAACTGGTTTAATAACTTGAGTGCCATCGAAGAAACATTCCGATTTTTGGACGGGATGCCTGCCCCAGTTCCTAAAAACAGTAATTCCATTTTAGATATCCTTTCCTAAATCATAGATTAACGGGTTCTAAAGAGTTCTTTTGCAACATAAACTGATAATTGACGAGCCCCTTCATCGGTTGGATGGGCTTCATCTTCCCGAATCCATTCAGGGTGATCATTCGAATAAGTATTCCAATCAATGACTTGGACATTACCATATTTTTGTGAAGCACGAAGAATAGCCGCATTGGCATCAGTCACCCAGGAACGGTTGGCGTTGGAATTTACAAAATAAATGGACTTATCCGTCCCGACTGCTTCAATAAAGTCATCAATTTGACCATCCGTAAAGGTCCCATTTGAACCTAGCATGACCACCACTGTATTCATAATTAAACCTTCTGATTGAAGATAATTAACTTCACCATAGGTATTAAATAACTGGCGGCCAACTTCACCATCGATAATCGCTTTAGGAAAGACTGCTTTAAAATGGTCTGCGGAAGCAAGCAAAGTGGAATCACCAATAAAAGTAATATCTAAACCATTGGCAAAGAGTAATTCATCTTGTTCTAGACCTTCAATGTTATTAATGACTTTGGTGGTGTCTTGACTTGGAGCCTGGCTATCATCAGAAGTATTTTCTTGCTTTGTTTCATTTGATTGATTTTTTGTTTCTGCTGCTTGTTTAGTCTGAACTAAGGCTTCATTCTTTTCAATCAGGGTTTGTAAATCATCCTCGTTACTTGAGCGTTTTTCCGGTGCAATAGCCAAAGCCACAGTACCAAAAAGCAGGAAGAAAACATAAATTCCCGTGATGACTTTAACATTCATGAGAACATTACCTGACCGTTTAAGAATAGAAAATTGGTACTTCATTTTAGACCAATTAAAATGCTGACCAATTGGCAACTTAATCCGGTCTTGCTCAAATAATTGGTAAGAAATTTCAGCTAAGATTGCCAAGAGGACAAATTGGAAAATATTCGTTAAGGTAAAGTTCCAAGACCGTAAATAATTAGGCAAGATTAAGTAAATAGGATAGTACCACAAATAGTAAGAATATGACCGTTTACCAAGAAAAGTAAATAAAGGCCAAGATAAGACTTTATTGATTAAAGTTTGTTTATGGATGGTAAACACAACCATGCCTGCAGCAACTAAAGTATAAAGGAACATGCCAAATCGATAGGCGAAGGCTTGGGTTCCATACATAAACTTAGACATCAAAAAAAGTAAGACAAAGGCTAAGATACCTAAAGTATTGACCAGAATTTTCTGAGGTCGATTTAAAGGATGGGATTCTAATTTAACCGGTAGTAAAAAGGCTAAAACATTTCCCATGGTATAGGCAAAGGCCCGGGTCAATAGATTATAGTAGACATTAGTAGGATCCTGACCGTCCTTGAACAGATAAGCCATGGTTGCGGCCGAAACCAAGGTGAGGATTCCCATCATATTAATGGCAATGGCTGGGTTCCGATGCCAAGTATAAAATAATTTAAAGAAAATCGGGGTTAGAAGTAATAATTGTCCTAAGAGCGCCACATACCATAAGTGAGTAAAGGCAGATGGATTTGAGGCATGGACGAAATAAGATTGTTCATTAAATATTTGATAGAAATTATTCACAAACAATAATGAAGCGACCCCCATATTCCGAATATTAAACAGATAATCACGAGCAAAAATTAAAATAATTGCTGCCGTAGAAATAATCATAGCTAACATCGGGAAAAATAGGCGTTTAAACCGTTTCTTATAATATTTCCAAGTATTAATTTTCAAACCACGGGTATCCGCCAAGTAAAAATGACGCATATTGAAAAAACCAGCTACTAATAAGAAAAAGTTAACGGCTAAATAGCCCCCTGGTAAAATATGTTGGTAAAAATAGTAGCCTAAAATTGAAATAATCGCGATGCCCTTATAGCCATCGAAGACAGCTAAACGTTGGCTTGCTTGTTTTGTTTTTCCTTTCATTCTCTCACACCTAATCCACAAATTCGAAAGTGAATCCCATCAAGTCAACTGTGTCCCCTGACTTAGCACCCTTTTCGCGTAAGGCTTGATCAATCCCCATCGCCCGCATTTGTCTAACAAAGCGGTTGACAGACTCATCGTGGGCCATATTGGTCATTTGGAAGAGTTTCTCAATTTTTTCACCCGTAATTTCATAATAATCCCCGTTTAAACGGTGGATTTCAAATTCTGGTTTTTCTTCATCTAGTTGATAATGAACATATTGCTCTACTGTTGCTGTTTCATTATAAAGCGGCACAAAGTCAGCTTCTTGAACTATATTAAAGGTAGCCTTTAATAACTCATCCAGTCCTTTGGTTTGCCAAGCGGAAATTTGGAAAATCTCCGGCTGACTATATTCCTTATCGGCATAATAATTAGCCAATTGAGCTTTAAATTCAAGTAAATTATCTTCAGCAGCAGCTTGATCCATTTTATTGGCCACAATCACCATAGGTCTTAGCAGTAAACGTTCATTATATTGTTCGAGCTCACCCATTAATTTTACGAAATCATCAAATGGGTCCCGACCATGGACTCCGGCCATATCAATCACATGAAGGAGCACATTGGTCCGTTCAATATGTTTTAAAAAGTCGGTGCCTAAACCAACACCTTGTGAGGCTCCTTCAATCAAACCAGGAATATCCGCCACCACAAATTCTTGATCATACCCTAATTTTACGACTCCTAAGTTAGGACTCAGCGTAGTAAACTGGTAATCCGCAATCTTGGGTTTAGAATTAGAAATCACCGATAATAAGGTTGACTTACCCACTGAAGGATATCCAATTAAAGCAACATCCGCTAAAACCTTCAATTCTAAGATTAAATCAACTTCCTGACCCGGCTCACCATTTTCAGCGATTGCAGGCGCTGGATTCTTATGGGTCGCAAAGCGAATATTGCCACGGCCGCCACGGCCCCCTTGAGCTACCACAACTTCTTGGCCATGTTCTAACATGTCCGCAATAAATTGACCCGTATTGGCATCTTTAATAATTGTTCCAGGTGGAACTGCCACAACTAAATCTTCCGCAGCTGCTCCATATTTACTCTTAGACATGCCGTTTTCACCAGGTTTTGCTTTAAAGTGACGGTTATATTTAAAGTCCATCAAGGTTCTTAGGCCTTCATCTACCTTAAAAATCACCGAACCACCGCGACCGCCGTCTCCTCCTGCTGGTCCCCCATCAGGCACATATTTCTCCCTGCGAAAAGCAACCATTCCGTCGCCACCCTTACCGGCTTTGACATTTACCTTGGCGTAATCTAAAAATGTTGACATTGGTTCGCCTCCTTCTCGTTCCTAAACTAACTAAAAGCTTGTTCTTGCTCCAGTCAGTCTACAATTCACTGTATTTTATTATTATAAAATTTAAAACTTAGAAATTAATTTTTGTGGGTTCATCATTTGCATCACATAACGACTTAAATAAGCCATAAGGGCATAACGATTATCCTTGATATCAGCTTGGTCTGCGTTAACCATATTATTCTCAAAGAAATCACCAATCGGTGTTACTAGGGCTTTGAACTCATCCAACAATTCAGCCATAGAATCAGCTTCATAGTTTAAATCTTTAACCGCATCAAAAAGGACTTGTTCACTCTCGGATTGGGCAAGATTTAAATCTAAATCCTTTGCTTCTTTTACGGTTAGACCTAAGTTTAGTACCCGACTTAAAGACTCAACTAAATTCCGATAGGCTTGAGGCTCTTGATTTTTAAAAGCTTGTAATACAGGTCCGGCTTCCAAAATATGCACAACATTTAAGAAATCACCTGCTAAAACTGCTTCGATAATATCGAAATTAAGATTTAACTTAGCTAACTGTTGTTCCATCCGGGCCGCCATAAATTCTTTCAGATTATTTAAAAGTTCAGAATCACTTAAATTAAAGTGGGCCAGAATATCTTGGAATAGATCAACTAAGTCAAGTGACCAAGCTTGGTCCGCCATAATTTCCACGACACCCATGGCTTGACGTCTTAAGGCATAAGGGTCATTCGAACCAGTAGGAATCAAATCGACAGCAAAATATTGCACCAGACTATCTAATTTATCAGCCATGGCTAAAAGCGCTCCAGCTTTAGTTATTGGTAGTTGCCCTCCCGCGGTGGTTGGCAAGTATTGACTGGCAATCGCTTGAGCCACTTGGTCAGACTGACCAAATTGACGAGCATACCAAGCTCCCATTTGTCCTTGTAGCTCATCAAACTCACCGACCATACCAGTCATTAGGTCAAACTTGTACATTTTAGCGGCCATCTTGGCTGTTTCAAGATCATTTTTATCAATTTGGTTAACTTTAACTGCTAAAAGGTCAAGTATTTTACCTACTCGGGCTTGTTTATCCGCCAAGGAACCCAGTTTATAATGCTCATTGACATGGTCTAGCTTAGCTACATAGGTTTCAATTGACCCCTTAAGATCTTCCTTATAGAAGAATAAAGCATCTTCCAAACGGGCTTTCAAGACTTTCTGATTCCCCCGGACCACATTTTCTAAATGGTTGGCGTCCCCATTACGGACTGAAATGAAGATAGCTTGTAGTTTTTCTCCCGCTTGATCTAAAGCATAGAAATACCGTTGATGGTCTTTCATGGCTGTAATCAAGACCATATCGGGAATTTCCAAGTATTTTTCTTCGAAGTCACCGTAGAAAGCAGTGGGCCATTCTACAATCGCCGTCACCTCTTCAAGTAGGTCTTGATCAATTGGAACTTGCCAATGATTTTGGTCGGCAATCTCTTTAATTTGGGCTTCAATCACGGCTTGGCGTTTATGGAAGTCTGCTAAGACAAACTCTTTTTCTAAGCTGGCTTCATATTGGTCAGCTTGAGCAATCACTAAGTCATGCCCCAAGAAGCGGTGACCCCGAGAACCATTGCTGGCAGTCACACCGGCAAAGTCAAATGGAATCACTTCTTGATCTAACAGAGAAACTAACCAGTGAACCGGACGAATATAATTAATTTGATAATCATGCCAGTGCATCGTAACCGGGAAGGTCATACCTGACACCACTGACTCTACCCCATTTAATACGTCGCGACTGCTTTCACCCGCTTGAAATTTATTAATAAAGACATAGTCTTCACCATTGAGGTCTTGCACAAACAAATCATCGGTGGTCCCCCCCTGGCCATGGGCAAAGCCTTGAGCCGCTTTGGTCCATTGACCTTGGTCATCCTTGGCAATTTTTAAGGCGGGTCCCTTGGCTTGTTCTGACAAGTCTGCTTGTTTATCGGCTAAACCCGTCACTAAAACTGCTAAACGACGTGGCGTCGCATATTCTTGAATTGCGTCAAATTCTAATCGATTGTCATTTAAAAAATTAGCCATTCTTTCTTTTAATTGTTGGCTCAAACTCAATAAATAGCGGGCAGGAATCTCTTCCATCCCAATTTCTAATAAATAATTGTGTACCATGGTTGATTCCTCCTAATCCTTTTGGTTTAGAAATACTTGCGCTTGCGCCCGGTCTTTAATCAGTGGGAAACCAAGGGCTTTCCGTTCAGCCACAAAGGCTTTAGCAATGGCCCGTGCCATTTTACGGATCCGGCCAAGATAGCCAGCCCGGTCTGAGACAGAGATGACTCCTCGCGCATCTAATAAGTTAAAGGTATGCGAACATTTTAGAATGTAGTCATAAGCTGGATGGACAAGACCTGCTTCAATCAAAAGATTCGCTTCGGTTTCATAGGCATCAAATTGATGGAAAAGCATATCTTGATTGGATTTTTCAAAAGAATAAGTTGAATGTTCCCGTTCAGGTTGTTTAAAGATATCTCCATATTTTACCCCAGGTACCCATTGTAAGTCATAGACATCATTCACATCTAAGATATACATGGCTAACCGTTCAATCCCATAGGTAATTTCTGAAGTGGTTGGATAACATTTAAGTCCACCAACTTGTTGGAAATAGGTAAATTGAGTGATTTCCATACCATCAATCCAAACTTCCCAGCCTAGACCGGCACAACCTAAAGAAGGATTTTCCCAGTTATCTTCTACGAAGCGGATATCATGAGCTAAAGGATCAATTCCCAAAGCTTGTAGGCTTTCAAGGTATAATTCTTGCACATTTAATGGCGCAGGTTTCATGACCACTTGGAATTGGTGGTGTTGATAGAGACGGTTAGGGTTTTCACCGTAACGCCCATCGGCTGGACGACGAGAGGGTTCCACGTAAGCTGCCTTCCAAGGTTCTGGTCCAATTGCCCGTAAAAAAGTATAAGGGCTCATGGTCCCAGCACCCTTTTCCGTATCATAGGATTGAAGAATTAAACAGCCTTGTTTGGCCCAAAAGTTTTGAAGCGTTAAAATCATATCTTGTAATGTTTCAACTGCCATGTGTACACTTCCTTTTCTTATCTGTTTTCATAAAGAATTTACAAAAAAATCCCCTATGGTTGTTCAACCATAGGGACGAGTTATCGCGGTTCCACCCTAATTCTAACACGGGGTTAGCTCTTAATTGTAGCCTTCATTTGTCTGTTAGACTACCATCGACTCGTCCTAGCTCACACCCGCCTAGAATCGCTTAACCATCTTATTTACTTGCCTAACAATTAAACTAAGTTTAACTAAATGCTTCATTAAAGTCAATAGTAAGTCAGCTTTTCTAAGGGACTTCTCAGACTGAGACCCAAAACCTAATCTACCTATTTTAACCTCAAAAACTATCCTTTATTGCCCGCTAAATTTTGAAATGAAACTTAATCAGATGACCTTAAGCTAGCTAATCGATTTAAACTAGCCAAGTCCTGTCAAAACGATAAACTAGCCTTATTCACTATTAGTTTTATCTTTTGATTTTCGCGCTTGACGTTTTACTTTTAATTGGTCAGTCTTTTGTGCAATCTGGTCCATTTGGTCCAGATAATGCTTACTTCTAAGACGAATCCCCACAAACTCTTGGTAAATTGCATCCATTAACCGTCGCAATTCCTGGTAGGTTTGTTTAGAAAGATTGATCTGCCCCAACTGGTCAAGGGATAGACCGGCCAATAAGGCTGCTATATGCAGGGCCCGGGGATTTAGGTGCATCCGGTAAGGGTCATGGTTTAAATGATGGGGGCACAGACGACCCTGCAATTTAATTGAGAAATCCGCCGGCTCTTGCTGCGAGTCACAAACCTGACAGGTCTGCCAATTTAGTTGGGTTCCAAATAAGGGGAGAAGATGAATTTCAACAAAATGAGTGATTAATTCAGGCACTTGTCCCTGATTAATTTGTTCTAGGCTCCCACGCAATAATTGATATAAGGCCAAATTTGGCACATTGTCATCAATGGCCGCATCAACCAATTGAGAAATATAGGCCGTATACACCTGTTTTTTATAGTCCACTTGGTTAGACCGATACATATCCAAACTCGTGCCCTCACGTAAAAAAGAAAAACCCTGGTCATGAATCATACCAACAAATTCATGACGGGTTAAGGGAATCATTTGGCTAGCCAAGGGATGGTTGGGCTTTTTGACATGCTTGAGATAAAACATCTTAGTCCCAAAGCGATCGGTAAAGACCTTGATTAAAGCATCATCTTCCTTGTAAGGACGATTAAAGAGGACGATGCCTTCAAACCGTTCATTCAAGTCTTCCTCCCCTTTTTTTAAATTATTAATAATTATCTAATTCATAACCTAAGTCTTGTAGGTTGGTCATCCGGTCCCGCCAAGATTTTTGAACTTGGACAAATAAATCTAAATAAACCTTATCCGCTAACAATTTTTCGATATCACGGCGGGCCATTTTACCAATTTTCTTAATCATTTGACCTTGCTTGCCAATGATAATGCCCTTTTGCGAGGCTCGTTCCACGATAATTACTGCGTGAATTTCGATTTTATCATCTTCATTCCGCACCATGGATTCGACCTTGACCGCAACAGAATGCGGCACTTCTTCCCGGGTTAAAATCAAGACCTTCTCTCGGATAAATTCCGCCACTACAAAATATTCTGGATGGTCCATCACTTGGTCTGCAGGATAATACTGAGGACCTTGCGGTAACACTTCCTTCAGTCCTTCTACTAACTCTGGCACGTTATTGCCTTCTAAAGCAGAAATTGGAAAGACCTGGGCAAAATCTGCCAAATCTTTATAAGATTCTATGGCTTGTAGAACTTGTTCAGGACTTACCAGGTCAATTTTATTAATTAATAAAAATAAAGGTACTTGAACATTCTTGGCTCGCTCAATCACCAGACGGTCACCCGGACCAATTTTCTCGGCTGCATTGACTACTACACACACTGCATCAGCACCCTGGAGGGCTGAATAAGCAGTTTTTAACATAAAATTACCCAAGGCATGTTTGGGTTTATGGATGCCGGGGGTATCAATGAAGACCACTTGACTATCGGCATCAGTGTAAACCCCTTGGATCCGGTTTCGGGTCGTTTGCGCTTTGTCAGACATAATCGCTATCTTCTGACCCACCACCTTGTTTAAAAGGGTCGATTTCCCCACATTAGGGCGACCAATCAAGGCGACGAACCCCGATTTAAAATTTTTCTTATTCATATATACTCCTCAACATCTAAGGCCTAACCTAGAAAATATTGCCAGATATATGGCACAAAAATAATCAAACCAATCCCCGCAACAATAATAGCACCCACTAAGACAGCTCCAGCTGCCACATCCTTGGTAATCTTAGCCAAAGGGTGCCACTGTTTATCAGCTATCCAGTTTACGAGAGTTTCTAAGGCGGTATTGATTAACTCTAAGGTCAAAATAAAGGCAAAACAAATTAAAAGAGTCACCCATTCCCAGCGGGCAATCCCAAAGAAAAACCCAGCAATCGTTACAAGAATCAAAATGGAAATATGAATCTTAAAATTGGGCTCACCTTTCCAAGTAAAGCGTAATCCCTCTAGGGCAAAGCCACAGGAAAGTAGCCACCGTTTAAAGGGATTTAAATCTTTTCTATCTTTCAAGTCCATAGGCAGATAAAACCTCTTCTTGAAGTCCAAACATTTCTTTTTCTTGGTCGGGACTTTGGTGATCATAGCCATTCAAATGTAAGAAACCGTGAACCGCTAAAAAGGCTAATTCGCGTTCAAAAGAATGGCCATACTCTGTGGCTTGTTCTTGAATTTTAGGGAAAGAGATAATAATATCGCCTAGAAAAATCCCTAATTCTTCCGACATATCGATTTGACCAAAGGGATCATCCTCAGCGGTTTCTTCTAAGGCAAAAGAGAGCACATCGGTCGGCCGATCAATATTACGGTAGTCACGGTTCAGTTCATGAATGGCTTCATTCGTCACAATTGAAATATCCACCTCAAAATTATCCGGTAAAATTAATTTCTGCCCGGCTAACTTGATGACATCCTGCACTAATTCAACTTGGGCTTGACTTAAAAAATTATTATCGTCGATTACATCGATGACCATATCGATTCCCTCTTTCTATTCATTTTCTAAATCACGACTAGACAAGGAAGATAAAGGTTTTACATCCTCGGTTGCGTTTGTATCTATGGATGCAGGTTCAGCTTTATCTAGCTTATTGCTTTCATTATCTACAGGTGAACCAAGGCTAGGTTCTAAACTTTCATCCGGCAGTTTACCCAGACTTTGAGGTGTTTTGACATTTAGATTATTGTTTAAAGGACCAGAATATGCGCGGATGATATCAGCCACCACCGGATGGCGGACCACATCATATTCATCAAAAGCCACAAATTTAATCCGGTTCAAGCCTTTTAATTTGTGTTCAGCATCAACTAAGCCAGATTTTACCCCACCCGGTAAGTCAATCTGGGTCTTATCCCCATTAACAATCATCTTAGAGCCAAAACCTAACCGGGTAAGGAACATTTTCATTTGGGCCACGGTCGTATTTTGAGCTTCATCCAAGATAACAAAGGCATCATCTAAGGTCCGCCCCCGCATATAAGCTAATGGCGCGATTTCAATAACGCCTCGTTCCATTAAGCGGTTGGTTTGTTCGGTTCCATAAATGGCATACAAAGCGTCATAAATTGGCCGTAAATAAGGGTCTACCTTTTCCTTAAGGTCCCCTGGTAAGAAACCTAAGTTTTCACCTGCTTCAACAGCTGGCCGAGTTAAGATAATTTTCTTGATTTGATTGTCACGTAGAGCTTGGACAGCCATCACGACGGCTAGAAAAGTTTTCCCCGTCCCAGCTGGTCCAATCCCAAAAACCACATCTTGCTTGCGGATGGCTTCTACATATTGGAGCTGACCGTAATTCTTAGGCCGGATGGGTTTACCATCATAAGCTCGACCTACCACTTTATCATACAGGGCTAGAAAATAATCTAGGGTCTGTTTTTTGGCCATTTTTATAGCGGTCATGACATCCATAGATCTAGGCGTAATCCCCCGTTCTAGTAAATGTACAAGTTGGTGGATCAAGGCAGCAACCTGGTCTACTTCGTCTGAATCTTGACCTGAAATGGTTAAATTCTCACCGCGATTTGAAAACTCAACATTAAAGTTTTCCTCAATGAGATGGATATATTTATCGTGGTTACCCAGAATAGCTAACAGCCAGTCTGGATTGCTAATGACAACTTTGGTTGAATAAGCATTTTTTTGACTCAAATAGCAAGCTCCTTCTTTTGACTTTTGTTAGCTTAATCCTATCATATTTGGGCTAAAATTGATAGAAATTGTCTAGGATTGGTTGTCATTGAAGACTTGGCTGAGCGGAAAAATTATGGAGTAGGAGAGTTCGGGTGGGGTATAGCATGGGTCTGGGGTGTTTTAGCTTGATGGACTTGCCAAGATTTTTGCTCTTCGCAACTAATTCCAATTAAGATTTGCAAAGACATGATTTTTTGCACCAGATCCTGCCAAAAGAGTGACAAGACAGAATTCTTCAGAGTGACAAGACAGAATTCTTCAGAGTGACAAGACAGAATTCTTCGCACTTTCCCACCTCTGCTAAGAAAAAATGAAAGGACACCCCAAAGGGTGTCCTCTACAAGTCACTTCATCCGTATATATTTAATTAAAATTTACGTTTACGAGCGGCTTCTGATTTCTTTTTACGTTTAACACTTGGTTTTTCGTAAAATTCACGTTTACGAGCCTCTCTTAAAGTACCGGTTTTAGAAACATTACGTTTAAAGCGACGAAGAGCGTCATCTAATGATTCGTTGTCACGAACAACTGTCTTAGACATATGATCCCCTCCTCCCGAGCTTATGTAACCTTTCTTAGACCTTAAATCTAATAAAGTTCAAAAAATATTATATCAAAAGTGAGACCCTTTTCCAAGACTTTTTAAAAAAATATTAAAATTATTAAGCGAGTAAAATTTAAGCTTCTTGCTTAGCCTTGCAGTCTGCACACAAACCAAAAACCTCAAAGCGGTGCATTTGTACTTCAACTTGTGACAAGTCAGTTTGAATATGATCCATCGGACAAATTTCCAATGGAATGGTCTTACCACAATTAGTACAAATAAAATGATGGTGGTGATGGTCTTCACCCTCACAAGAAATACGGAATAATTGTTCGTTCTGATATTCAGTTGATTCTAAAAGTCCAATTTTAACAAAATCATACAAATTACGATAAGTCGTATTATAAGACATGGTAGGATATTTTTCAGCTAAAGATTGATATACCTGCTTAGCGGTTAAATATCGATCAGAATCAATAAAAATTTCCAGGATTTCCCGTCGTTTATTGGTTAACTTAAATCCTTTTTCCTTCAAGGTCTCCAAAGATTGGTCTAAACGTTCTTCCGGACACAATGTTGTAGAATGGTTATGATGATGTGTTTTGCTTTCCATAATACACAACTCCTTATTATCTCAACTGGTTAAAATATGGTATCATATTTATAATAAAAAAAGAAGGAAGATACCATGACAGCTAAGCCTATATTACATTATTATATCATATCTGACTCTATTGGTGAAACTGCAATTAAGGTAGCCCGGTCTGTGCTCTCACAATTTCCTAATGTTAAAACACAGATTCACCGCTATACCTTTATTTCCACTCCTGAACAATTACAAGAAGCTTTAGATGAAGCTGCCAGCCAAGATGGGTTAATTTTTATGACAGTAATAGATTACCAGTTGGCCCTCCAAGCCGAACATTTTTGTGTTAAAACTGGATTGATATGCTATGACCTTATGCACCCATATATTTTAGAAGTCCAACGCCGAACCGGGATTGAACCTGTAGCTCGTTCAGGCATTCAACATGAACTTACAGACGCCTATTTCCGCCGTGTGGAAGCTATGGAATTCTGTATGCGTTATGATGATGGCCGTGATCCTGAAAGCTTAGCCCAAGCAGATCTTATTCTACTTGGTATATCTCGAACAGGTAAAACTCCCCTTTCCATGTACCTAGCAACCATGGGCTATAAGGTGATGAATATCCCCTTGGTACCTGAAAGTGATATTCCCCAAGACCTCTACAAATATGGTGAAAGCAAAATTATTGGTTTAACTAATAATCCCAAGGTCTTGGAAAAACACCGCCGTAATCGCATGATAGAGTTTGGTATGCCCGAACATAGTAAATACACCTCGCCAGAAAGGATTCAAGCTGAATTAGCCTTTAGCAATCAAATTTATAAAGAGTTAGACTGCCCTGTATTAAACGTTTCTGACCGTTCGATTGAAGAATCTGCTTCCATAATTGTAGATTTGTTGGATTTACCAGTGGTTTAATAAAGTGAAGATTAAAAAAGGAGTTGAGCAAATTTGCTCAACTCCTTTTAACATACTAAACCAAGTCTAATTCTTAATTCCATCATAGTAAGCTTTATTACCTTCATAAGTTGCTAATTCTTCAATTAGACCTTCCTCTTGAAGGGCTTGGTCAAATTTAGCTTTTTCAGCTTGACCCGCTTTAATATCGTTATTTTTTAGCAAAATCAGCTTCATTTAATATTTTAAATTGCTATATATAACTTCATGTTTTTATACAAAAACAATAATTGTTATTAAGATTAATTTTGAATAATAAAAAAGAAGATAAGGCTTTAATCTTATCTTCTTTAAATTTATATTATTTAATCTTCTTACTTTCCTTCACTGCTAAGTTCAATTCTCTTAATTGATCATTAGCAACGGCAGCTGGTGAGTTAGACATTAAGTCCATACCAGAACCAGATTTAGGGAAAGCAATGACTTGACGGATGTTCTTTTCTTGGGCCAAGATCATGACTAAACGATCTAGACCGATAGCCAAACCACCATGTGGTGGGAAACCATAATCAAACGCATGGAGTAAGAAACCAAATTGGTTTTCAGCTTCTTCAGGCGTAAAGCCTAATAACTCAAACATTTGGTCTTGCATTTCTCGAGTATGAATCCGAATAGAACCCCCACCGATTTCATAGCCATTTAAGACGATATCATAAGCATTGGCTAAGGCTTTTTCTGGGTGGGCCTTTAATTCGGCAATATCTGAATTTTGTGGTGAAGTAAACGGATGGTGCATTGCCACATACCGGCCTGCTTCAGGGTCAAATTCTAATAATGGCCAGTCAACTACCCATAGGAAGGCTAATTCGGCTTCATCATATAAGCCATGCTTAGCCGCCAAATGCGTCCGTAAGGCACCTAAAGAATTGTTAACTACATCAGCTGAGTCAGCCATAAAGAAGAGAATGTCCCCAACTTCACCATCGACTGCTGAAGTAATGGCTTGATAATCTTCGTCAGAACCTAAGAATTTAGCAATTGGACCGTTGAATCCATCTTCAGTAATCTTAGTCCAAGCCAAGCCTTTTGCCCCAAATGGTTTAACAACGTTATATAATTCATCTGCGGTTTTACGAGTATATTCATCAGCCAAACCTTTCAAGTTAATCGCTTTAACTTTACCGCCATTTTCAACTGCAGCCCGGAAAACTTTGAAATCAGCAGTCGCAGCGAAATCACTTAAATCTTTTAAAGTCATATCAAAACGGATATCCGGTTTATCAGAACCGTATGAATTCATGGCTTCATCATAAGTCATGACTGGGAAAGCTTCCTTGATTTCTAAGCCACGGGTTTCTTTAACCACATCTTTCAACATGTTTTCCACAATCTCTTGAATTTCAGCTTGTGTCATAAATGAAGTTTCCAGGTCTACTTGGGTAAACTCAGGTTGACGGTCACCCCGTAAGTCTTCATCCCGGAAACAACGCACAATTTGATAATAGCGGTCAATACCAGACCCCATTAATAATTGTTTATATATTTGAGGAGATTGTGGTAAGGCATAGAAAGAATTTGGTTCGCGGCGCGTTGGCACGAGAAAGTCACGGGCGCCTTCTGGAGTTGACCGGGTCAAATATGGGGTTTCCACATCGATAAAGTCTTTATTATCTAAATAATGACGGATGGTTTTAGTCACTTGGTGACGGAGTTTCAAATTCTTAACCATATTTGGCCGCCGTAAGTCTAAATAACGATATTTCAACCGTACTTCCTCATCAGAGGTCCGATCATCTTCAATATAAATGGCTGGCGTTTTTGATTTAGCCAAAACGGTTAATTCATGGGCCACTAATTCAAAATGTCCAGTAGGAATCTTTGGATTAATAGATTCTTCCGCCCGGTGACGTAACTTACCGGTTACTTCAACCACATATTCTGACCGTAAGTGATCGGCTTCATCCATTTGGTCAGGAATATATTGACGGTCAAATACCACTTGGCAGAAACCTTCCCGGTCACGTAAGTCAATAAAAATCACTCCACCAAGATCCCGACGTTTTTGGACCCAACCTTTAAGGGTAATTTCTTGGCCTACATATTCTTCTGAAACTAATCCATTATAAACTGTTCTTTGTGTCATTTTCTATACTCCTTTAAAAAAATCATCAATTGCTGAGGTATCCATGGTCATTTGACGGTAAATTCCAGCAAAATCTTCAATTAATTCATCTAAGGAAAACTCAGCTTCCTTACCGGTTTCCTGATTTTTCAAGCGGATCATTTTACTTGCCACTTCATCGCCACCTAAGGTAGTCACTAAACTAGCATTGTTTTTAGCCGCTGTTTTAAATTGTGACTTAAGGCTCCGATTCATAAAATCACGGTCCGCAATCAAGCCATCTTGCCGGGCTGCTTGTAAAACTTGTAACGCCAGCGAATTAGCTTCAGGGTCAGCCAATAATACAAAGAGGTCTAACCCATCTTCAGCTGGAATTTCCACTGCTTGATGTTCCATAACTAAAATCAGACGTTCAACCCCAAGTGCAAAACCAAAGCCGGGCACTTCAGGACCACCCAGTTCCTGTACGAGGCCATCATAACGACCGCCACCGGCGACAGTTGACTGTGCTCCAATGGATTCATCTTCTACCATAATTTCAAAAATAGTATCTTGATAATAATCTAAACCACGAACCACATAAGGATTGATTTGGAAAGGAATCTCTAAATCAGTCAAGTAGTTTTGAACCGCTTGGAAATGAGCCTTACTTTCTTCAGACAAATAATCAAGGATGGTCGGTGCATCTTTGACAAAAACTTTATCTTTAGGATCTTTAGAATCAAGCACCCGTAAAGGATTATCATGGAGCCGACGTTGGGAATCTTCAGATAATTCTGCTAAATGAGGGGTGAAATAGTCGATTAAGGCTTGACGGTAGGCCATCCGTTCTGGCGTTTTACCCAAGGAATTCAAGTGGATGGTCAAGTTTTCCAAACCTAATTCGGAAAGTAAATCCCAGGCCATCGCAATTCCTTCAGCGTCTGTGGCTGGATTAGAAGACCCAAACACTTCCATCCCAATTTGGTGGAATTGACGTTGGCGGCCCGCTTGCGGCCGTTCATAACGGAACATAGGTCCTATATAGTAAGCTTTATAAGGTTGTGGATACTCCGGACCAAATAACTTATGTTCTACAAAGGCTCGGACAACGGGTGCAGTACCTTCGGGTCTTAAGGCAATCCGACGCCCCCCCTTATCTTCAAAGTCATACATTTCTTTAGAGACAATATCGGTACTTTCCCCTACTGAACGTGAAAACAATTCAAAGTTTTCAATCATCGGAGTCCGCATTTCTTTAAAATTATAGGCTTCAAATATTGTACGTGCCGTATCTTCAACATAGTGCCAAGTCGGCATTTTGTCAGCTAATAAGTCTTCGGTCCCTTTAATTTTCTGTACCATTTTTTCCTCCTTATTAAACATTCACATGAATTCAAACAATAAAAAAAGCCTGTGACCGAAGTCACAGGACGTTGTATGATTACGTGGTACCACCTGAATTTGTGCTTACCTAAAACAACAAGCACCTCAAACTTTAACGCAGTTAACGGAATAACTTTGCATTATCCTTCTCCATAGTGTCAGCCGTTAATCGTATTACCTTTCAGCATTTGGTAACTCTCTAATTATGATTGCGACCCTGTCTACTTCATTGAATTTATAATTCTTGTATCTAATCTAATCGTTCTAAATAGCTTTGTCAAGCCTTATCAATTATTTTGCTTAGGAAAACGTTTTTAAGTCCAATGGCTTAATTATTTTCAAAATAAGCATTTAACCCATTAACAATTGCATTGGCAACTTGCTCATGATAAGCATCTGACCGAATAAACTTCAAGTCAGTCTTTTCTGAAACATAACCCAACTCTAATAGTAAAGCAGGTTGATGATTTTCTCTAAGAACTTGGTAATTTCCAAAGTGAACCCCATTATTATTAATCTCTAGGGTGGCCAATTGATTATTTACAGAATTAGCCATAGTTTGATCTGCATCATGGTAATAATAGGTTGTCACCCCATGCAAACCAGCTCCTGGAGAAGAATCATAATGAAGCGATAAGAATACATCGACGTCTTGGTCGTTGGCCAACTTAGCCCGATCACTCAATTCAACCCACCGATCGTTTTCTCGAGTTAAGGTCACCGTCGCACCAGCAGCTTCTAATTTTTCTTTGACTTTTAAGGCGGTGGCTAAAGTGTGTTCTTTTTCATATGACCCATTATCATAAGCGGTAGCCCCTGGATCTTCGCCCCCATGACCAGGGTCAATCAAGACCTTAGCCTCCTTAAGCGAGCTTACCTTTGGACTATTCAGATGGTCTGTTGAATAGTCTGATTTTGAAACATAGGTTGTATCTAAGTAACCTTGGCGCCCTTCCCCATCTTGGACGAAATAAAATTCCTGGCCAGCATCATTAGTCACAGTTTCTAAATAAACTAAAGTTGTTTCAACCGGAACTGTATAGATAGTTTCAGCACTGGTAGAAGGTTCGGCATAAAGTGGTGAATCAAAGCTCTTAACTTTCACGGTTGCACCAACAGTAACACTTGGACCATCCGTGTTTTCTTGCTCTTGAGACTCTAGCCGTTCATAGGTTTCTTGAGGCATATCGCTCTCATTAATAATTTCTCCTACATCAGCTTTTAAATAACCCACTTTACCTTCATAAGTAACCTGTACCCAGCCATTAGATTCATAATTTATCAGTAGGTAAGTTCCTAACGGAACTTCGATTAAATGATTACTTCGGTCAGTGGCTTCAGCTAATAAATCTGAAGACATCAAAGTTTTAATAGCAATTTCTTGGTCATTATTTAATTTGTTATTTTCTAATAACCATTGAGGAATCCAACCCTCACTTAGGTCTTCTTTTCTAACATGGAGCCAACCATTCTTTTGTCCGATGATATTAATGGTGTCTCCTTCAACTAAATCGGCTACTTTTTCTTGATTGGTGGCAGCGTTCCGTCGCATGACAAGGCCAGGTCGTTCGATGATCATCGAATTATTAGAGAGGAGACCCCATACGGCTAAACTTGAGCAAGCCATTAGACAGAGTGTGATAAATAAAGGGAAATATTTGCGTGTCATAATTGCACGCATCAAATAATTGACCTTATCCATTGCTTTCCTCCCTCAATTTGCTATCCTTAATTATATAAATGCATCATAAAAAATTCAAACTTATCTAATATTTGTTACATAAGCGTTACAACTTTGTCATACGATTAAAATACTCTCATAAGTTGTCCTATCTTTTAAGAATTAAATAACAAATTTAACTCGAATTTTCTATATAACAGTATTAGTTAAAAAATGAATAAAGGAGTCAAACATGAAAAATCTTCAAACCATGATCAAAGAGCAAGGTCAGGTATTTCCTGGCAATGTCTTAAAAGTCGACAGTTTTCTCAATCACCAAATCGACCCTGAATTAATCAAAGCCATTGCTTTGGATTTCGCTGCATATTTTAACCGCTCTTCCATCACCAAAATTGTCACCATTGAAGCCTCTGGCATTGCACCTGCCCTTATGCTGGCTAGCCACTGGGGCATACCCATGCTTTTTGCCAAAAAATCACAACCCTCTACCTTAAAAAATGACCATGTCTACCATAGTCCAGTTTATTCTTATACCAAACAGACAGAAACCAGAATTAGCATTGATAAGGCTTATTTAACCAGCCAAGACCGAATTCTCATTATTGATGATTTTCTTGCCCAGGGCCAAGCTGTTCTAGGCTTAGTCGATATCGCTAAGCAGGCGGGCGCCCAAGTGGCAGGCGTGGGGATTTGTATTGAAAAATCCTTCCAAGCAGGTCGCAACCGATTAGAAGCAGCCGGCTTAGATGTATACTCAATCTGCCGCATTGCGGCCTTAGACCAGGGTAAAATTAGCTTTCTTGAAGAGGACAAATTTTGTGGACAATAAAAAACTGGGCAACAAGCCCAGTCCCGCTCATTTATATTAAAATCAGAATAATACATCGCAATAGTTTACTAGGGTTCTTGGAGTGAAACGACTTAGAACCCTAGTAGTTAAGCGAAGTCGTGAGCTTAACTTCAGCGTCGCATAGCGACTGGTTCCATCCTAGTCAATCGTGCGGGGGCGGCCAATCAAGGCATGAAAATCTCTAATTTTCACTTTGGCTGTCCGCTACTTTTAGTCTCATTTATCTCTTGAATCTAAAATAATCGTCATGGGTCCTTCATTTTGAATGTTTAAGGTCATATCGGCCCCAAACCGGCCTGTTTGAACTTCAAAGCCTAACTTAACCAACTCTTGGTTGAACTTATCATAATAAGCTTCCGCCATTTCAGGTGGAGCTGCATGGACAAAAGAAGGACGATTGCCTTTGCGAGTATCCGCTAAAAGAGTGAATTGACTAATTGAAAGAATGGCTCCCCCAACCGCATCTAAATTTAAATTGGTCTTACCTGCTTCATCTTCAAAAATCCGCATTTTACTCACTTTACGGACACAATAATCAAGGTCTTCAGCTTGATCTTGGTCACTGACACCAACCAAAATAACAAACCCTTTCTTAATGGCTCCAATCACTTGGCCGTCAACCGACACAGAGGAAGGACCACATTTTTGAATGACTAACCGCATGCTATCCCCTTTCTAGTCTTAGACCGTAACCCGCTTCACTTCGTAAACATCTGGAATATTTTTTAGTTTACTCATGAGGTCTTTTAACTCATTGGTATCATTAATCGAAATTTTAATCGTAAAATTAACATTCGAATCTTTATCAGTTTTTCCATTTATGGCGGTTAACCCCTTAACCGTATGGTTAATCACATGAAGGACATCATTTAAGAGACCAGACCGGCCAAAACCAAAAATTTTAATTTCAGCTGTATATGACTGTTGGATGTCGGCTCCCGCTTGACTTTCCCATTCGACATGAATCAACCGGTTATCAAGATCTGATTTGGACTTGAGGTTTTTACAGTCTTTGCGGTGGACTGAAATTCCGCGACCTCGGGTAATATAACCCACGATTTCATCACCTGGCACCGGATTGCAGCAATGGCTTAAGCGAATCATTAAGTTGTCCGCCCCTTCAACTACAACACCTGATTCATGGACCGTACGACTAGCCTTCGCTTGATTCGAATTTTCTTTGTTTATAATTTGATCATTGGACCGTTCGGGCTCGGATTCCTCTTCTTTCCAACCAAGGAAATTTAATACGGTCTGGGCTGAAATTTCTCCCAGGGCAATGGCGGCATAGAGGTCTTCATATTCGTTAAAATTAAACCGGTCTAAGACTGCTTCTTCAACTTTACGAGTATTAAATTCCTTCATGGTATGATGGTTGGCTCGGATTTCTTTTTCAATAATTCCTTTACCCGTTTCAGCATTTTGTTGTCGGTCAGCCATCTTGAAATAGCGTTTAATCCGATTCCGCGCCTTAGAGGTGGCGGTGATGTTGACCCAATCACGACTTGGCTTGGCATTCGGATTGGTCATAATTTCTACGATATCCCCGTTTTTTAACTTATAATCTAAGGGAACAATGTTACCATTCACCTTGGCACCTGTGACCTTATTGCCAATTTCAGTATGAATATGGTAAGCAAAGTCTACCGGACTTGAACCCATCGGTAACTCCATTACTTCACCTTTGGGCGTAAAAATATATACGAGATCCTTGAAAATATCTTCTTTAACAAAGTCCATAAATTCAGAGGCGTCTGTGGCTTCATCTTGTAATTCAGCCAAGTCTTTGAACCAGTTCAATTGTTTTTGAATGGCATCATTGGACTCGACTTTATCAGTCTTGCCTTCTTTATAGGCCCAGTGAGCAGCTACCCCATACTCAGCCACTTCATGCATTTGATAAGTCCGAATTTGGATTTCTACCGGTTTACCTTGAGGGCCAATCACCGTGGTATGGATTGACTGATAAAGGTTAGCCTTTGGCATAGCAATATAATCCTTAAATCGGCCAGGCATGGGTTTCCATTGAGTGTGGACCGCCCCTAAAACAGCATAACAATCTTTAATAGAATCTACTAAAACACGAATAGCCAGTAAGTCGAAAATATCTTCAAAATCTTTCTTTTGGTCGACCATTTTTCGGTAAATTGAGTAAATATGTTTAGGTCGTCCATAAATAGTCCCCTCAATATCAATAGCCATAATGGCATCCTGCAATTCAGAAATAGTGGCATTAATATAATGTTCCCGCTCTTCCCGCTTAGAATCCATCAAGTGAACAATATTATAGTAAGCTTCTGGATTAATATACCTTAGTGCAATATCTTCTAGCTCCCACTTAATAGAGTTCATCCCAATTCGGTCAGCTAAAGGAGCATAGACATCAATCGCTTCTTGCGACTTTTCCACTTGCTTTTCTGGTTTTTGGTATTTCATGGTCCGCATATTATGCAAGCGGTCGGCTAATTTCACAATAATAACCCGAATGTCTTTTGCCATAGCTAGGAGCATCTTGCGGTGGTTTTCAGCAAGCGCTTCTTTTTTTGACTGGAACTTTAACCTCCCTAACTTAGTGACCCCATCAATAAGAAAAGCAACGGCGGGTGAGAATTCTTCTGAAATCTCTTCTAAACTATGGGGTGTATCTTCCACTACATCATGTAAGAAGCCGGTAGCAATCGTATCGGCATCCATATGCAACTTAGCTAAAATACCCGCTACCTGAATGGGATGGATGATATAAGGCTCGCCGGACAAACGAAACTGTTCTTGGTGGGCCAATCTTGCAAAATCATAGGATTTCCTAACTAGTTTTAGATTTTTTTCATTCATATATTCAGCGCAAAGACTTAGCACGTCTTCTGCGGTTAAATCTTGATTTCGCGTCATAATGTCACCACCTTTTAAATTTTTATAGTCAACACTTTATCCTTGCTAACCTAATCTGTCAAGCCAAGCTTAGAATAAAATTCATGAGAAAAAATAGGACAAAAAACACCTACAAGTTTCAATTTCTTGTTTGGTCATTCTTGTCCTTGGTAAAGATCCTACTCTATCCTTGCTTAAGCCTTAGCTGCTTCCATAATTTGGATACCCTTGGAAGCACCAATCCGAGATGCACCTGCTTCAATCATAGCCATGGCGTCTTGGTAATTTCCCACGCCACCAGAAGCCTTTACCCCCATATCAGGACCCACAGTTTCCCGCATTAGGCGCACATCTTCAACGGTGGCACCACCTGTTGAGAAACCAGTAGAAGTTTTAACATAGTCTGCCCCAGCTGCTTTGGCTGCTTGACAGGCTTTCACTTTTTCTTCATCTGTTAATAAGCACGTTTCAATAATCACTTTAACTACTACAGAATGATCTGCCACATCGACGACTGCTTTAATATCTGCTTGGACTTTATCCCAGTCGCCTGCTTTGGCAGCACCAATATTAATCACCATATCCACTTCATTGGCCCCATCATCAATGGCAGAAGAAGCTTCAAACGCCTTTAGAGCTGAGGTATTGGCCCCCAAAGGAAAACCGATGACGGTACATACCTTGACATCAGTGTCGGCAAGACGTTCTGCCGCATGACTGACCCAAGTTGGATTGATACAAACTGACATAAAATTATATTCCTTGGCTTCATCAATCAAATGATCAACTTGAGCCAAAGTTGCTTCCGGTTTTAGTAAGGTGTGGTCGATATACTTATTTAAAGCTCTTTCCATGATCATACTCCTTTAATCGCGATATTTTCCTTATTATAACAGATTTTCTCCATTTTTGCTTAGTTCAAGTGCGTATGAAATCGCACCTAAGGCAAAAATCGGAGCCGTTTCGGCCCGCAAAATACGCGGCCCCAAGCTACAAGCTTTGAACCCAGCTGCTTGAAGTTGCTCAACCTCTCCTATGTCCAAGCCTCCTTCTGAACCGAAGACCATAACTAGGGGCGGCAAAACTTCCTGATTTAAGTCTAACTGAGACAAGGTTTTGGCCAAAACTTGGTGGTGGCCAACCTTAGCTGTTTCTTCAAAAGCAATCAGTTTAATGGCCTGATTAGGAACTTGACGGATAAAGTCGATCAAGTTAAGGCAGTCATTCACTTGGGGAATTTGACGCCGGTGACTTTGTTGGGCAGCTTCTTTGACAATTTTTTCCAAGCGTTCAATGCGCTTGGCTGCTTTATTTGCCTGCCACTTGGCCACATCCCGCTTTAAGTTCAGTGGTTGGAGACAAGCCATGCCGCCTTCGGTGCCTTTTTGGGCAATCCAATCCAGTTTGTCGTTTTTGGATATACCACAAGCAAGCGTCACATCCAAGGGCAATTCGATGAGGCAGTTATCTTGAAGAATCTGGTCGACTTGTAATTGACAAGTGGCCTTATCAATGGTTTGAATACTGGCCGCATAAGCCACTTGATTCGCCGCAACTACTTGGATAACTTGACCCGGTTTGGCCCGCATCACCTTAACCAGGTGATGAAAGTCATCCCCCTCAATCGTGAAAACTTGTCCCAGTGTCAATGTCGCTTGGTCTACAAAATACTGTTGCATCAAGCTTCCTCCTTCTTTTGGGCGACTAGACCAACCCACCCTTTAAGGTCAGTTCGTTGGACCAGTTTAAACCCATGTTGGTCCATGGCTTGGATAACAAAGTCTGCTTTTTCTTCTAAGATACCACCCAGGATTAGATAACCTTGGTCAGTTAATAAAGGATAGGCTTGGTCAAATAGATTCACTAAGATATGAGGTAGGATATTAGCCACAATAATATCTGTCCTTTGATCAACCCCTGCTAATAAGTCATTGACAGCAAAACGAATTTTACCTTGTGCCTCAAGGTCTTGAATGAGCGAATTGTGGTTTTGGAGTGTTAAGTTAGCTTGGGCTGAAGCTACTGCTTGGGGATCCAGGTCAAAGCCGGCAACTTGACTGGCACCTAAGGAAGCCGCTATAAATGCCAAGATACCTGAACCTGTACCCACATCAAGGACGCGTTCCCCCCCTCGCATAAAAATTTCTAAAGCTTGGCCCCCTAGTTGGGTGGTCGGATGGTTTCCCGTTCCAAAGGCTACGCCGGGATCTAAGAAAATCGGGATTTGATCAGCTTTTAAATCAAGCGAGTAGCGCATCCAATCAGGCACTATGACCAGGTAGCGGGAAATAAATTCTGGCTGATAAAAGGCCATCCATTTTTCTTGCCAATTTTCTTCCTGGACTTGTGTCCAAGTAAAATGTAATTGAGTCTGGTCAACTTGGCTTTGTACTTGTTTTTCTACTTGGGCTTGGTCTGGGTCTTCAAAATAAGCCAGTAATTCGACCGAATGTTGCTGGTCTGTATCTTTGACTTCGAGCGGGATTTCTCCGAATAAATTATCATGCCCCTCCAAGTAATCATAAGCGTAATTCAAATCAACCCCTTGGGCCCCAGCTTCAAATAGTTGATAAGACACCCACTCAGTTAAATTTGGATCTTTCAGGTCAAGACTAACTTTTAATTGTATCCATTGAGTCATGATTTACCTCCTAGTTAGGCTGATCAACATTACTTTTGGGGAAATAGATATCTCGGTCACTGTACCGATAAGTATCTTGAAGCGATTGGACCACTTGCAGATAATCTTCATCGTTCCAGATAATCTCAAACGGACCAGCCTGCATCGTTTGATAGTAATCTTGCCAACGACTACGCACCGCTGTGGCCAGGCGTTTTAGATATTTTACCACCGCTATCACATCCCCATATTTTATCCCATGGATCGGGTCAACTGGGATGGCTTTGAGGACATTTTTATTTTGCACTTTTACCCGATTTTTTAAATAAAAAATCACTTGGTATTGAAGCGGAACTAATTCCTGATTCCAACTTGCATTAAAGCGATCTGAAATGGATCGCTTTTCAGGATTGGCTAACATAAATTGGAGCTCAAGATTGATAAAATGATTATTTTCTAACCATTCCACCTTCCATTCACAAGGAAAATACGCTTCTTGCATAATTTCCTCTAAAACTAAAGTAAGTAATTGACTTTCCATTGGGAAACTCCTCTGCTGATTTATTTATTTGTTCTTTTATCTTTGAAAAAAACCTAGTTTTGCTTATAATAGATATATACGGAACTAGAAAGAGAGACCATAGTATTTTCATAGTCTTTTCATTCAAAAGTCTTTGTGTTTTTCTAGATAAAATAGTAAACTATGTGTTAGCTCTATTATACAATAGCATTATTAAATGTGAATCAATAACTTAAAGAAGGTGACCATTATGGCAGAAAAGAACTTAACCGCCAAAGATATTTTACAAAAGGAATTCTCTAAAGCTGTTAGAGGTTATAACTCCGCCGAAGTGGATGAGTATTTAGATAGTATTATCCGGGACTACGATTCTTATCAAAAAGACGTAGCCTATCTTAAAAATGAAAATGAACGCTTAATTGCTAAAGTTGATGAACTTTCAAAACAATTAGCTATTGCTAAAAAGACGGTTCCGACAACTCCTGGTAATGGCGTTACCAATTTTGATATTCTAAAACGTTTATCTAATCTAGAAAAACATGTTTTCGGTTCAAAGATTGAAAATACTGACAATACCATCGACTATAGTAAGAAAACTAAATTCTAATTTTAGTTAGTCTTTTGTGTTTTAGCTGATTTTTAATAAATCAGTAAGAGTAAATTTTAGGTAATCGCGGCTAGGCAACTAGCTGAGGAAAGTCCATGCTCGCACAGGCTGAGATGCTTGTAGTGTTCGTGCTTAGCGAAGTCATAAGCTATGGGAGTAGCAATACTTACGGCGGGAGAAAACGTCTAAGGTTAGTTTCGGCTAACTATGACCCACTATCCCCTAAGGTGCCACAGAAACGATTCTGCCAGAAATGGTCAGACTGGAACGCGGTAAACCCCTCGAGCGAGCAACCCAAACATTGGTAGGGGCGTCTTTTCAAAGGAATTCAACGAGTGAAAAGGACAAGCAATTGTAGATAGATGATTACCCCTCTAAGTTAAGGCCTATCTTAACTTAGGGACAGAACATGGCTTATCGAAATTTACTCTATAGGTAATTGAGGCTGGGACAAATCATGTTCCAGCCTCATTTTTATGAGTACAAGGTGGAAATATCATCCACAGACAAGATTTCCCTTGTCTTTTCCCTAGTATAGAAAAAAGTGGTGGTCTACATTTCTGAGCCAACCATTCTATTCTAAATCAGTGAATGCGTCGGCTTAAGTACACCACTACCAGTCAATTCGGTGAACTCGTCAAAATAAGTCCGTTATCCCTAACAAAACTGGGAATATTTTTCTCGGTTCCGTTATAATAAATTTAAAGAAGGTGTTCGTATCAAAAAGTATATTATTTTATTTTTAGTTTCTATGGTACCACTCGTCGAATTACGGGGTTCCATGATCATGGCTTCTGGCTGGCATCTACCCTTTTTCACATCCCTATTAATTTGTGTTATTGGTAATATGGTGCCGATTCCTTTTATCTATTTATTTGCCCATCGGGTCCTCTTATGGGGACAAGATAAACCCTTAATTGGGCCTTTCTTCCGTTTTTGTATTGAAAAAGGTCATTCTGGAGGTCGGAAATTAGAGGCTAAGGCAGGTAAAGGAATTTTTTGGGCCCTCTTCTTATTTGTTGCCATCCCGCTACCTGGGACGGGCGCTTGGACAGGAACCTTAGCTGCCTCAATTCTTGATTTAGGTTTTAAAAAGAGCATCATCGCCTGCTTATGCGGTGTGATTTTTGCAGGTATCCTTATTGGTGTTCTCAGTCATTTCGGTTTTTCAGTTATTGGGATTTAAACTATATTAGTTAGTTCTATGACAGGTTATCCCCTTTAAACTATATAAAGACGATTGGGTAAATACTCTTTCCTCCACATGAAGTTATATTGTAATGCGACTTGCGAAAAATCTTTTTTTCGCAAGTCTACACCGTTAATAGTTGCAAAGGACCAAATCTTCGTAAGTCAATATATAGTTACCAAAAAAATATTCTTTGCAAGTCCAAGCCGATAATAGTTGCCAAAAATTTTTTCTTCGCAACTCTAAGCTGTTAAGAGTTGTAAAGAAACAAATCTTCGCACCTCCAGCACAAAAAAGAATGACCAAAATACCACTCTAACCCTACCTCCAAAAGACAAACCTTCCAACCACAAAGAAAGGAATCCTATGACAAGCTATCAACTCATTGCAACCGCAGCTGCTGGCATTGAAAGCCTCGTTGCCAACGAATTAAAAGACCTGGGCTACCAAGTTCAAACTGAAAATGGTCGTGTTCGCTTCCAAGGAAGCTATGCTGATATCGTAAAAACCAATCTTTGGCTTAGAACCGCGGACCGGATCAAAATCATTGTCGGTGAATTTCATGCCAAGAGTTTTGAAAGTCTTTTTGACCAAACTTATGCACTTGATTGGGCTGCCCTCATCCCCATGGATGGGGAATTTCCAGTAGCTGGAAAATCTATTAAGTCTCAATTATCCTCAGTTCCAGCCGTCCAACGAATTATTAAGAAAGCCATTTCCAAAAAGTTAATGGACACCTATTCCCGCCGCGGTAAACTCCCAGAAACTGGGGCGCTCTACCCCTTAGAAGTTGCCATCCGCAAGGACCACGTTATGCTGACCCTTGACACATCTGGAACTTCTCTTTTTAAACGGGGTTACCGGGCAGAAAAAGGGACAGCCCCACTCAAAGAGAATTTTGCAGCAGCCTTGATTCAACTGACGACTTGGCATCCTGACCGCCCGCTCTATGACCCAACCTGTGGCTCCGGTACGATCTTAATCGAAGCAGCCTTGATGGGCCATAATATTGCACCCGGTCTCTTCCGGTCCTTTTCCTGTGAAGATTGGATTTTCTTCGACCAAACCGAATGGCAAAAAGCCCGCAGTCAAGCACGCGCTGCTATCAAGCAAGACGCCGAGCTAAACATTTATGGGACTGACGTCGATCAAAACATGATCGCCATTGCTAAAGAAAATGCAGATAAAGCTGGCGTTTTAGAGTCTATCCGCTTCAAACAAATCAACTGTCTTGATTTTCAAGTACCTGATGACTATGGTATTCTGATATCCAACCCACCATATGGGGACCGGATGTCCAGCACCGAAGCTGTCCACAAACTCTATCGCCAAATGGGCGACAAGTTCCGCCCACTTACTACTTGGTCCAAATACTTCCTCACTTCTGACGAAGAATTTGAAAACTATTACGGTCAAAAAGCAACCAAAAAACGTAAGCTTTATAATGGTGCCCTTAGAACTGATTACTACCAATATTGGGGCAAGAAAAATTAATCCAAAAACCGGTAAAAAACTTGGATCTTGGCAAAAAAGCCCAGTCCCGCTCTTTTGCCGGATTTTTTTATAATTTATCCTTCAAATTTTTCAACCTGCCCCTGATGATGCAAGGCTTGACGTGCCACTTGGTCTGCCCCTTGATTATCCTTTTCAGCCACCCATTTAGCAAATAGGTCAACTTGCCATGGAATTAAGGCTAGGGCTTTATCTAAATACAATTTATACTTATCTTTTTTAACATAGCCCTTATTCACCGCATCAATCACGACCTGTGAGTCACTCCGATAAAACCAAACCGGATCCTGGTCCAATCCCAGCTTAAGTGCCTGGTAGATACCACAATAAAGCGCCATAAATTCCGCTTGATGGTTATCAAAAGCCTCCGCCACGAAAAAATTTGAATTGCTCACTTTTACCCTCAGCCTGAATCAAAACCGCTAGTCCCGCTTGACCCGTATCGGCTTGAAAAGAAGCATCTGTTCTAATTTGAATCATGTAACCACCTCCGTTATAATAATTTAAAAGAAAGGACTAGCCCTATGACTGATATCTTAGAAATGCCCAATAATGCAGAAAATGCCTACCGGAAGGCACGCAATTTCCTCATCAAAAATCAATTTAAAGATGCCCTTCCCCTATTAGAGCAATCCTATCAGCTTAACCCAAACCCAGATGTTCTGGTGGATTGGACTTTTGCCCTGATTCGTACCAAAGATTTGACTGAACTTAAGCGAATCTGGCAAGAAAGTCATTTTTCTCTGCAAGAAATTGCTTTGCAACCCCGTTTGGCCCAAGTCTATATCCAATCTCTTTTTCACATGGAAAAACTAAATGACATCGCGCTCAAACTCTACCAACTTCAGGAACAAACACCTGCTGGCCCGCTTAAAGAATTCATCGAGGCCGAATTAAGTAAGGTAAACCAAGCTTTAGCCCTCCAAGACCAATTTAAGCTAGGTCAAGGCCAAGAAATTCTAGATAATTTATTATCTCTCCCCTTAATAGAACAATTAAGTCAGCTGAAACAAATTTATGTCATTCAAAGTAAAGCGAGCCATCACTTTCTCTTTCAATGTCTAAGCCATGAGCAAGTTTCAAATTATGCCAAGGCTGATATTCTCCACTACCTTCTTTACCACCTTAGCGAGACCGAATTAAATCAGACAATTAAATTCAGCTGGTTTGACCATGACAAGGAAGTCAACCTAGCCAATTTAACCCCCTATCAAGAAGATCCCCTATATTTAGAAACCCGACAGAAACTATATGATTATTGTCAGTCTAATGATCCCCATCTGACGGATGCTGTGCTCGAGCAATTTGTCCTCCAAGCCCTCTTTTTCTACCCTTATTTTCAAGCCACTTTTGAGAATGAAGATACTTGGCTGGCGATTTTTCTCCACAAAAACCAGGTTCAATCAGTTTCATATTTAGACATTTCACCTGAGTTAGACCACTATTATGATCAAATCATTCTTGAATTACAGAGTATTTTCTTAAACGCTTAACTTGTTCTTCCTAGATAATATCCCAAAATATAAGCCCAAAATCCAAAGTCAAAAAAGACTGGGTTTTGGGCTATTTTTATTCTTCATCGACTTGGAAAACAAAATCAACAATATCTTTAAAATTGACAATCGTCCGATCTTCACAAATATCTTTCATGGCAGAGTCTGATTTATCCCAATCAATTTCTACAACAGCGGAATTGGTTAATAATTTAACGATGGTTCCAACCATTTTCGAACCACGAAAGGTAAATCGAATAATATCTCCAACTGTAGGGCGTATCTTAGTTTTCACCCGATCAATCAATGCAATACACTCATCATAGTCTACTCCTAATAGGGTAGCAATGCGAGACTTGCTCGTGCCTCGACGCAACTCTGTTTCAATTAAGGTCTGTTGCTTCTTAGTTACTTGAACCATGTGATCCCTACTTTCTTCAATCCCTGGCCACAGTTGTTTATATAATTATATCATACCTTGCTTTTATTAGCTAAGAATAGGCTTTCAAAGCTGATAATACCAGGAATATGTGAATATATTATGTAAACTTCTTCAAGTCTAGGGAAGAAAGAATGGTTTAGATTTACTTTGGTCAGGAATTAGGACAGTTAAGGCAGAGGCTAAAAGCTCTAATTTGAGAGGCAAGCCAGGCCCAGCATCACCATCAATATTAGCTGCTAACTCACTACTTGCTTTAGATTCAATCAAAAAGAACTTGGAATTGAGCTGTAATAAATTCTCCTTAGGTAATTTGAATAGGTTTTGGTTTTTCTGAATGGCAGCCCGAATCGTATCAAGTGGTGTCTTACCTTTGACCGCAATTAAATGAAAAAGGCCATCATCATAACTAGCTTCTGGTAAAGCTGCTTCAAAGCCACCAATTGAATTTGTCAAACCGATTAGAACTAAATTCGACATCAAGCTGTGGACCTGGTCTTGGTCATCTGTAATTTTTAACTCATAGCCCTTTTCCGAGAAGAAAGCGTTAAAACCATCTAAAAAATAAGCTAAAGGGCCTAAACGATTCTTATCGTCAGATGAAGTTGACATGACTGACTCTGGAATCACCCCTAAGGCTACCACATTAATAAAAGCCAAGGAATTATTGACTAAACCAATATCTAAGTTGCCAGTTTTCACTTTCGCCATCTCTTTAATGGCTGTGGCAGGATTCAAAGAATAACCCAAGGCCCGCGCTAAATCATTGACGGTACCCATGGGAATAAAAGCAAAATACGGACGGTCTGGATTTTGAATCAGACCTTGAACAGTTTCCCGGACGGTCCCATCTCCTCCTAAACAAATTACGGTGTCAAAACCATCTCCAAACGCATTCTTAGCCCATTCGGTGGCATCGCCTTCAGCTTGAGTAATACGAACTTGAATCTTGGATTGATGGTTGTCTTCTAAGACCCGCTTCAAATCTTGACTATAGCTAACCGCCAAGCCTCGTCCCGCGGTTGGATTAACAATTAATAAGACCCTGCTTAACATTGGATCCCTCCTTACCTTTGGTTTTTGTCTATTATAACAGACTTTAATCCAGAGTGGTATCCTAGTGATTTAAACAAATCCCAGACTCAATCAGGATAAGTCATGGCTATAAAAGTAAGTCGGGTGGAAACTTTAATAGACTATTAAAATTTAACTCTTTCTAATCTTTTTAGCTTTTGAATTTTTCTTAAAACTTCATCCAAAATTTCTACTATTTTTTTAAGACAGGTTTCATTTCCATTACAGGACAACCCTTGGCTTGTGACAAATGCTAAGTTTAGGTATAATCTATAGTTAGATTAATGCAGTTTGCAGCTGCAAGGAGGAAATATTAAAATGTCTAAAGATTATCGTGTACTTTTATATTATAAATATCAAACTATCGAGGACCCAGAAAGCTTTGCTAAAGAAATGTTAGCCTTCTGTAAATCTATTGGCCTAAAGGGGCGTGTTCTCGTGGGTAAAGAAGGTATCAACGGTACCGTTTCAGGTACAGTTGAACAAACTCAACAATACAAAGATTATGTCCACTCTTTACCAGGCTTTGAAGACCTTTGGTTCAAGGAAGATGAAGCAGACGGCTATGCCCATAAGAAAATGTTTGTCCGACCGCGGGAAGAAATCGTATCGCTTAACTTAGAAGATGATATCGACCCTCATACTACCACAGGTCAATACCTATCCCCTAAAGAATTCCGTGATGCTATTTTGGATGAAGATACCATCGTCCTAGATACTCGGAATGATTATGAATATGACCTAGGACACTTTAAAGGAGCTGTCCGCCCTGATATCCGTAACTTCCGCGAACTTCCACAATGGGTCCGTGATAATAAAGAAAAATTCATGGAAAAACGGGTCGTTGTATATTGTACTGGTGGTATCCGCTGTGAAAAATTCTCAGGCTGGATGGTTCGTGAAGGCTTTAAAGATGTTGGCCAATTACACGGTGGAATTGATACCTATGGTAAAGATCCTGAAGTTCAAGGTGACCTCTGGGAAGGAAAAATGTATGTCTTTGATGAACGGATTGCAGTGCCAATCAATCACGTCGAACCAACCGTCATCGGCAAAGACTATTTTGATGGCAGTCCATGTGAACGCTATGTAAACTGTGCAAATCCTTTCTGTAATGAACAAATCCTTTGTTCTGAAGAAAATGAACATAAATATGTACGGGGTTGTAGTCCTGAATGTCGCCGCCACCCACGTAATCGTTATGTGGCTGAACACGGTCTATCAACTGAAGAATGGGAAACTCGTTTAAATGCCCTTGGTGAATCATTGAAAGACAGTCAAGAAACTGCTTAAGCTGATTACAAATTTATCAAAAAGAGGTGATTGAATGTCTGAAAAAAATGACGGTCAAAACTCAAATAAAGGCTATCATGAAGGGCCCTCAGACTCTCTTGAAAAGCAACTAAATACCCAGCAAGGTAAGAAAAATAAGCAGGATGAGACGGTTCAAAACCAAAGACACTCAACTTTTTCTCAAATTAAACAATTTATTACCGGAGATTCAATTTTTAATACTGAAACAAACCATACATCAGCTGATAATCATGCCTCCGATATTGACCAATCACTCAAAAAGGACCCTGCTTTCTCCTTAACTGGTAAACGTCAACGCAAAGACGCAAGTAAACTAAAGTCTGCAAAAAGACCCAGCCCCGAACAAATAGCTCAAGAAAAAGAAAGACGCTTACGTTTGGAAGAAGCGGACTTAGCTGCAGTAAATAAAAAAGTGGAGTCACCCCAAGAAAATCTGGGGGGGGAAGCTAGCGACCTAGCTATTCATCCTGAAGAAGACAAACCCAGACTCAGTGAACCGTCGCAAAAATCAAGCCAAGATATAGAAATAACTAAAAATACAGTTAATACTAGCACCAAGCACGGTCCCCTTGCAGATGAGTCTTTACTAGATAATGAAGCTAGCCAACCAGGACAGACATCCACCTCTAGTGACAATACACTAGAAACTGATGAAACTATGGAAAATAATGACAAATTATCCAGTCCACCAATAATAGTTGATGATGAAGTAAAGCAAAAGAATGCTACAGACACTGAAGAAGCAGCTAATCAGCCTACCCCTAAACCAGGGCTTAGGCACAACTCAGACGAAGAATTAAATCATAGTTCTGATTCAAATGCTGACTTAGTGGTGGTTCCTCCTATGACCAGTCAGCGGTCACGGACCCGCCATCGTAAAGGCCGAAACCATAATAACAAAAAAGCTTCTATGCAAGAAACAAGGCAAGAGCCTAGAACTTTAAAAGAGAAACTGATTTTTGCCTTTAATATTGCCTTTAATGTGGTTTCTAAATTATTTTTATGGTTGATTTTAGCCTTAATCCTTGCAGGTATCTTTGCTGGTGGAGCTGGTATCGGCTATTTTGCCCACTTAGTGAAAGATACAGAACCACCAAGCAAAGAAGAAATGGCGACCAAACTAAACCAATATGACCAACAATCCGTCTTATTCTACGGTGATGGCAATCCGATTGCCAAAATTCAAACGGATGTGGTGCGAAATGTCACCACTCTAGATCAAGTATCACCCTACATTATTGACGGTTTCATCGCAACTGAGGATGAATATTTCTATGAACATCCTGGTATTGTACCTAAAGCAATCCTCCGAGCGGGGTTAGAAACCCTCTTTACAGGTTCTGGTACTGGTGGGTCAACTATTACCCAACAATTAGTCAAACAACAGTTACTGACGGACGACGTGACCTTCTTCCGTAAAGCAAATGAAATTCTTTTAGCACTGCGTGTAGATAAGTATTTCTCAAAAGATGAAATTTTGACCTCTTATCTAAATATTTCACCATTTGGTCGGAATAATTCAGGTGAAAATATTGCCGGAATTAATGCGGCCGCTGAAGGAATTTTCGGAGTAAGTGCCAAAGATGTCAATCTTAACCAGGCCGCCTTCTTGGCAGGTCTACCACAGGATCCTTATTCCTACACCCCTTATGAACAAACGGGACAAGTCCGTCCTGACCTTGAAGCTGGGGTTAACCGGATGAAGGAAGTTCTTTACCGGATGTATCGAGCCAAAAAAATTGATAAAACCGAATATGAAGACGCCCTTACTTACGACATTACAAAGGATTTTACCCCGGGTAAACCGACCACAGTTGCCCGCCAATCCTATCTATACCAGGCAGTTATGAATGCCGCCATAGAACGATTGATGTTAATTAATATCGAAAAAGATGGCGCCTCCTGGAAACAAGTTTGGGCTGATGTTGATTGGTATAATGAATATTATTTTGCCGCTGAACAGGAACTTAAAACTTCGGGTTACAAGGTCTATTCAACGATCGACAAAGAAATTTATGACCAACTTCAAGTTTCTGCCAAAGAATACGAAGACCAACTCGGTGCCACCTATGATGGGGTCTATACAGATCCTGAAACGGGTGAAAACACCTATTATGTTGAAAAAGTTCAAACTGGAATGGTTGTCATTGATAATGCAAGTGGCAAAGTTCTAGGATTTGTGGCCGGAACTGACTATGATAATAATCAGATTGACCACGCCTTCAAAATGCGCCGGTCACCTGGTTCAACCATCAAACCTCTAGCTGTTTACGGTCCAGCCATTGAAAATAATATCATTACCCCTTCATCAATCATTCCTGATACAGCTTTTGTCCAAACCTTTGAAGATGGCTCAACATGGGCACCAACCAATTACGGAAATACTATTTCCAATAATTATCTAACTGCTCGTGTCGCCCTCTACCGTTCTGATAACCTACCTGCGGTTAAAATTTATAAGACCATGCAGGATAAAGGCATCAACATCATTGATTATCTTGAAAAAATGGGCTTTAATACTGTCGATTCTTATACCGAAGAAGATACGGGTAATTTAGCTTTTGCTATTGGTGGGGTTACAACAGGACCGACCGTATTTGAAGAAACACGTGCCTTTACTACCTTTGCTAACGGTGGTTATTACCGGAATGGCCATCTAATTGAAAAAATCGAAGACGGTGCGGGGAACGTTCTTTTCGAAGAAAATGCTGAGCCTGTAAAAGTCTTTAATGAAGATTCTAATTATTTAATGATTGATATGTTGCGCGACACCTTTACCGAAGGAACCGGTCGGACCGCAAATGCCAATAAAACGGTTCCCGGGGATTGGATTGCTAAATCAGGAATTTCTGAAAACTCTAAAGATGTTTGGTTCCTAGCTTCCACCCCATCGATTACAATTGGCTCATGGATTGGTTATGATAGTCGTTACGCACAATACACTATTGATATTAACGATGGCTTTGACCGTGAATCAGTTCGGTCTCAAATTTATTGGGCTAAAATTGTAAATGACCTCTATGCCATCCGGCCAGAAATCTTTGGCACAGACCGTACTTTCGACCAACCTTCCTCTGTTGTGAAAGCCAAAATTCTTGAACAAACTGGGACTCAACCGGGAATTGCTCAAGTGAGTGGCTATCAAATCCAAATGACAGGCCCATTAAGAGAAGACCTCTTTAAGGCTTCTAAAGGAGCACCTAAGCTCGATATGAACTTCATGATTGGTGCAACCGATGACGAAGTGGCCCATTTCTGGAACTCAATTATTTCAGCCCAACAAGCTGCCCAACGTCAAAGAGAAAGCCAGGATACTGAACAGACGGAATCTACTTCAGAAACCGAAAGCACCGGTGACGAAAGTCAAACTAGTGAAGAAACTGATTCTAGCGAGACGGATACCACCGATACTGATACACCCTAATTAACTATTTATATAGTAAAAACACAGGGATAAGCTGCAAAAAGTCATACTTTCACAGCATGGACCTGCCATCCTCAGCTGAGACTCATTAGGTCTCAGCTGTTTTTGTATTACTATTAAAATATCAAGAGAGAAAATTTGAACTTGGTCACTGAGTAAAGATCATCAAAGTTAAAATACAAATAAAAAAGTCCAGCAGTTTCACACTGCTGGACTTATCCTTAACTTTTAAAAGCGAGTCGTACCCCGTTCTTTAATTTTATGTGGTAAAATCACTTTCTTTTCATCGACTTCTTCAGAATTCATAATCTTGGTTAGAAGCCGCATAGCCACTGCACCAATATCATAAAGCGGTAACTCAATAGAAGTTAATTGAGGTCGAACCAATTCAGTCATCACTGAGTTGTGACTGGCAATTACTTGAAATTCTTCAGGCACTTTTAATCCTCGAATAATTACCTCATTCAAAACAGCTGCTGCCATATCATCATGCGTAACAATGACTGAGTCTGCTTTTTCAGCTAACAATTCATCCACTAAGGCAGGCGCTGACTTATAATTATGGCTGGTTGGCATAATTAAGCTCTCATTGACTTCTTTACCAGCTTCTTTATAAGCAGCTTTGTATCCCTTAATACGTTCTGCGTTACTCAATAGATGGTCTGGACCAGTTAAAATAGCTGGTTTAGCACCCATATCTAATAATTTAAGGGCCACATCTTTAACCGCTGATTCATCATCAATATTGACTGAGTAGAAGTCACCCTTATTGCCTGTCGCTGTTCCTGCAAAAACCACCGGTGTATAGGACCGTTCAATTTCAGCCCGAATTTGATCATTCACATCATAACCCATGAAAATAATTCCATCAACTTGTTTTGCCAAGAGTGTTTGGAACACGGCGATTTCTTTTTCAGGATTTTCATCTGAGTTAGCAAGAATAATATTATATTTATACATAGTAGCAATATCGTCAATTCCTCGAGCTAATGATGAGAAGAAGAGATTGGTTACACTTGGAATAATAACTCCAACTGTAGTGGTCTTCTTAGATGCTAACCCCCGCGCCACTGCATTAGGACGGTAATTAAGACGATCAATTACATCAGACACCTTTTTACGTGTTGATGGTTTAACATTTGGATTGCCATTCACAACCCGAGATACAGTTGCCATAGAAACGCCAGCTTCACGAGCAACATCATATATTGTAATTGTTGTTTTATTATCCATGGTATCCCCCTACCTTTTGTCTACTAATTTAGATTTATAATAGCACAGTTATCAGGCTAGTGCAAGCGCTTTATTTTCATTATATTGCCTTAAGGATAGGCTTAATATGAAAGAATTTAATCATGATAGTATCATATTTCAGTCTAATTTTCTGTGATAAATCTTACACTCTAAATGATAATTTTCAGGTTTTTATCTAATTTTTATAGCAAAATAATGAAAACTAAATTTCCACTTGAAACCAATAAAAATAAGGTTTCGTTATATAAAAGTCTTACTTGTCAATCTTATTTTGAGCCTAAAAAACCCTAAGTTTCTATGGGCATCAAAAACCAAGGGTTTGGCTTGAAACCACAATTACTTAGGGCTCAAAATATAAGATATTAACTTCTTATTTTTCTAAGGATTCTTCAACAGCATCCTTAGTATCTTGAACAACTTCTTTTGCTTTATCTTTGGCATCTGCTACGTCATCGCTAGCTTTGTCAAATTGTTCTGCAGCAGTTTCTAACACAATATCCTTAGCTGCATTCAAGTCGCCTGCAACACGTTGACCTTCTTCTTTAAGCAGTTCTGCGCCAGCTTGAGCATCTTGACTCACTTGATTAAATTTATCTTTGGCAGTATCTTTAAAGTTTTGGAAATTTTGACCATATTCTTTTGTTGATTCATCTAAACGTGATTTTAATTGATCGGCATTATATTTTAAATTAACTTTAATATCCTGGGTTGCTTCAGCAGCGGCATCATACAAGTCTACGCCACGTTCAACTGCACGATCAGTATATTCGCTGGCACGGTCTAACCAGTCATCTAATTCACGATTTAAGTCTTCTCTTAATTCTTCACCAGATTTAGGGGCAAATAGTAAAGCACTTGCACCTGCAATTGCTGCACCAAATAACGCACCTAAGAAAAATCCACCATCTTTTTTAGCCATAATAATTTCCTCCTATTTTTTAAGCATTTTGATTAGGACAAGTTCTGTCCTTCCTTATTGATTATTATTGTTTAATTCGAATCTCGCCCGCTGTTTTTGAAGGAGCTGTTTTGATAAAAGCTTTCAATTGGTCTTCAGCCGCCTTGGCTTCAACTTGAGCTTGACTCGCTTGATCAGCCATTTGACTTAATGATTCAATGCCTTGATTGGCATTCTTAACTACGACATTTTGAGCTTTCTTATTGGACCGACCCCGAATATTTGAAAATGCTTGGGTTGCAGTCACAAATTTACTGATTTTTGATTTATTGCGTTTTGCCACTGAATCGAATAAATTAGACGTCATATTCTTAGTAGAATCATTCAAATCAGATACGGTCACACCTAAATCACCAATGGCGGTAAATAAAGGATCAGTTTTACCTAGTTTACCATTGACATCATCCACTAAGCTGTTGGCTTTATTTAATAGGCCTTCAACCTCAATGGACAAGTTGTCCACATCTTTGGTCACCACATCAAGAGTTGTGTTGACCCGCTTCACGGTTTCCTTCAAATCTGACATTACCTTAGCTAGTTTTGATAAATTGATACATAAGAAAACTACCAAAACTGCAAAGGCAAGGGCTGCAATCATGCCAGCCAATTGTCCTATTGTCATTATTAGCCTCACTCCTTCTTTTTACTTTAGTGATATCTTTATCTTGTACTAAATATACCATGATTTCCCCTCTAAAACAAATAAAAGTGATTGGACTAGGCTTCTAAGCCTTTTCATTTGGAGATGAGCTTTACTCTTGCTATACTAAATTAGATTGGAGTGTGAATTTATGGTGGCTCAAATTCCAGAACAAGTCATACACATATGTCTAATATTTTTGCAGATTCTTCTATTCTCAATTATATTTTACTTTATAAAAAAATTAGCTTTACATTTTCTAGAAAGTCACTTACCTAAATTAAAAGGACGACACCAGTCAACGAATCGCGCCCGTACTTTAAATACAGTGATTCTCAATGCAGCGACCTACTTTCTTTATTTTGTCTATATTTACGTCGTCTTATCCTTGATGGGAGTACCTGTCGGTACTTTAATCGCAGGAGCTGGCGTGGTCGGGGTTGCGATTGGTCTTGGTGCCAAAGAATTAATTACCGATGTCATCAATGGCTTTTTTATCCTTTTTGAAAATCAATTTGAAGTCAATGATTGGGTGAGTCTACCTAACCATTCGTTAGCGGGCTCCATTGTAAAAGTAGGTATCCGAACAACCACCATTAAGGCGGCCAATGGTGACCTCTACTATATTCCTAATTCCAAAATTTCAATTGTAAATAATCAAAGTCGGCAAGTTCGAACTGTCAATATTGATTTGCCTATGAATCACCAACTTCCTCTACAGGAATTCGAAACTGTTCTCAAAAATAAAGTCCGCGTCCTCGAAGAAAAATATGCAAGTTTACTTGCTGGTCCGAGCGAATTAATTGGGCCAATAAGGTCTAACGGTGGATTAGACCAGGCTTTCGCCTACCGGATTGCCTTTCAAGTAGTCAACGGTGAGCACTACCGGCTCGAAGCCAAGTTGTATCGGGAGTTCTTTTTGGACTTGCAACAAAATGATTTGCTCCTGCCCAATTCAATTTACAATAAGTAAAAAAGGAGCTCAGCCGCATAGAGTCATATGCGACTGAGCTTCATTTTGTATTTAGAATGATGAGGAGTGTGACGTTATCGCCAACGTCACACTCTTCTTTTATAGTTGATAGTGGTGAGGTTTTAGGAAAGTTGCAAAGATTGATTTCTTGGCAACTGTTTCCAACTTGAACTTGCGAAGAATTAATTTTTGGCAATGGCAGTCAACATTGACAAATATTATGGCTGCTTCGATTTTAAGCTTCAATTGACTATTAGTCAGTTCATCGCGAAGCCGATTTTTGTCACGGAGAAGTTTAGTGAAAATATCTGGAAAAATATGGCCATCCTCCACCCGCTTAATTTGCTGTTCCATATAAGTAAAGGAGTCTCTATAATTTTTGATGTCAAAAAGATAGAGGGTGTCTCCAGCAAACATCACCGCATCGATTTCAAAATTGCCTGCCATGGCAAACCAAGTGTTACGATAAATCAGCCATTCGGGGTGGACCCACCCGTCCAAGAGCTCACTAAAACTCATCTCAACCCAGATGCCCTCCTGCAAGGCATGAAGATCTTTTTCATTCTGGTCAGTTAGTTTGCCTCGACTCAATAAACAAGTTAAATAATTTAAATCGTGTTGATAGATCGTGCGCAATCCCTCCTATCAGTAAATACCCAGTATTAGGCCAGTTCCTTTAATAAAGTTCGCAAAAATCAAAAAATCCGCGACTGCCACATAGGGCAATCCCGGATCAAATTTATCGATTCAAAATTATAAGTCAAACTGCTGACTTAAGCGGTCTAGCTTTTGTTGATCATCATCATAAAAATCAACCTTGATTTGATTTTCATTCACCTCGACAACCGCAAAAGTTCGTTCGGGTTCCGGGCCGCGGGAATGATTTAAAGAGCCTGGATTAACAAACAAAATCCCCTCTTCCATACGGGCATATAATTTATGGGTATGTCCGTGGAACATAAATTTAGCGCCGTTTGTCTGGGCCAGGTCCTTCACCCCACCTAAGCCATGATTCACCCCATAATAATGACCATGAGACAAAGCGACTTTACCAGCAGGGGTATTAATGAAGGTCTCAATTTCATAACCTGGATCAAAATCCATGTTTCCTTTGACCACCCCATCAACCAAACCCCAAATAACATCTCCAGAAGAAAATTCAGAATCACCCGTGTGGAAAATATAGTCGACTTTATCGCGCCATTGCGACAATAGATTCATCACCAAATCATAACGGCCATGGTTATCACTAAGAACAAGCATTTTCATATTTTTTTACCTCCTCTAACCAAGCCGGTAAAACCTTTACTAAATTTTGAAAGGCATGGGCTCGGTGAGAAATCTGATTTTTGCGTTCGATTGGAAGTTGCGCAAAAGTCGCTCCTTCTTCCGGTACGTAGAAAATTGGGTCATAGCCAAAGGCTTCAGGATCGGCCACATAATCTTCTAGAATTTGTCCTTGGGCTTGACCTTGAACCACTAAACTTTCTACACCCGGATAAGCTAAGACCAAGCAAGAAACAAAGTGGGCGGACCGGTCGTTGCCGTGGACATCCTTAAGAGCATCCAAGAGTTTCAAATTATTAGCATGATCGTCATGGCTCTCACCAGCATACCGGGCCGAGTATACACCCGGCGCCCCATCCAAGGCGTCTACTACTAAACCAGAATCATCCGCCAAGACAATGGTTCCAAAATGAGCGGCCATGGGTTCGGCCTTAAGTCGGGCATTGGCTTCAAAAGTCGTCCCGGTCTCTTCGATATCCCCAATTTCTGGGTAATCAGCCAGGGAGGTCACTTCAAGGCCAAAATTTTTCAGAAGATTTTTTATTTCAACCACTTTGTGCTGGTTATGACTAGCGATGACTAGCTTCATGGATTATCTCTCCTTTGATTTTGCATTCTTGAACGTACAAATCAGGCTGGCCCAACCACATTTGGGCAAAGCGAGCAAATTTGGCACCTGATCCAGTCGTGTAGTATGTATGAGTGGGTGGCATTTTTTGCGCGTCTTCAGCGGACCGGCTTAAATTGAAATAATCCAATAAGGCGGACACTTCATTAATGGTTTCAACCCCAGAATCAATCAGTTCCACTTCCGGTCCCATAAATTCTTGGATTTGAGGCCGCAAATGAGGATAGTGGGTACAGCCTAAAACCAGGGTGTCAACGCCAGCATTTTTCAGTGGCGCCAAGTAGTTAGCCACAGTATTCATGGTTTCTGGCTGGACCATTTGATTCTCTTCCACGATAGGCACAAAGTCAGGACAAGCCTTAGAGAAGACTTGTAATTGAGCGTTTTTCTCATGGATAATCCGGGCATAAGAGTCTGAATTAATAGTCGCCGGAGTCCCGATAATACCAACCTTATTATTTTCAGTGGTTAAAATGGCCGCGCGTGAGCCCGCATGAATAACGCCTACCACTGGAATAGCCAAACTAGCCCGAATTTCATCAAGGGCCGCAGCGGCACCGGTATTACAGGCAATAACCAGCATCTTAATCCCTTTTTCTCGGAGAAAATTAGTCATCTGCCAGATAAAACGACGGATCTCGTCGACAGAACGGACCCCATAAGGGGCGCGGGCTGAATCGCCTAAGTATATACTGGATTCATTAGGAAGTTGCTTGAGACTTTGCTTCAAAACCGTCAAGCCACCAAAGCCAGAATCAATAAAACCGATTGGTAATTCCTTCATAAGGTCACTCCTTATCTTTACTGTGTTCTATTTTAGCATAAGTTGCTTGTTTCAACATAATAAATAACTATGATCTGCGATTTGACTCTCTGATCAACGTATGAGTTACGAAAAACTTCTCTTTGCAGATCTAAGCAAAAATTAGTTGCGAAGAATCTTATCTTTGCAAGTCTAGGTCGGGAAAAGTTGCCGAGATTTATTTTTTCGCAAGTCTGACCGCAAAAGAGTTGCAAAGATTCTTTTATTCGCAACTTTAACTACAAGTTAGTTACCAAAAACTAAATTTTTGCAAGTTTCCAGCCTCTCAAACCTCATAAAAAAATTGCCAAGGTACCTGATCCTTGGCAAATTCTCCTATCACATAATAACAAAAGAACAGGCACGCCCGCAAGCGTGCCTGTTTTTACTAAATAACTTTACATTACTATTTATCCGTCTTCTTCTCAGATTGAGACAGTGCGTAAGACCGCTTCAAGGAATTCCAGATTCCCTTGTCAGAATAGATTAAAACGTTATTCTTGTAGAATAAAACTGAGATATAAGCGATCACGATTACTGTTACTACTGAAATAGTCACTGATAACCAAACTTCCCCCATACCAACAGTATCCGCTGCAATCCGGAATGGCATCACAAATGGGGTGAATAATGGAAACATTGAACCAATCCGCACAATTGGGTTAGTCGTGTTTGATAAGGCAAACATCCCAATATAAAAACCAGCAACGGCTAATAAAGTAATTGGAGTGATTAGTTTAGTAACATCTTCTGTCTTAGATACTAAGGATCCTAAGAAGCCAGCTAGGAAGGTATAAGTAAATACACCGGTAATCGCAAAGACTGCTGCTAAGCCTAAAAGACCTTTATTCTGACTCAATAAGTCAACGACATTAAACGGAAGTTGGTCTAAGAAGGATAACCAATTTTGACTTTTGGCCACAAACCAAATAACCACACCTAAAACAATATAAGCTGCAATTTGAGTCAAAATAATCATTACAATCCCTAATAGTTTACCCATAAAATGATGGGTCGCTGTGATTGAAGACAAGATAATTTCCATAATCCGTGAGCCCTTTTCGGCTGCAATTTCTTGCGAAATAATCCCCACATAATTCATGATAAAGAGGAAGACCACAAAAGACACGACATAGGCAATCCCAGTTTTGGCAAAATTCATCGCCATATCTTGGCTTTCTTCCTTCACTGTGCCATTATCCCCTTGTTTCAAATTCACATCTTCAATCGTAAAGACTTGCCCTTCTAACTGAGCGACTTTGTTAGGGTCCAAACCTAACTTCTGAGCACTCTCAATTTTATAATAAGAAGTTAGAGAATCTTGAATGGCTTTAATATTTAAAGAATCGACATCAGCTTTTTTATAATAACGGGCAGAAGATTGGTCATCTAATAAAAGATAGCCATCAATATCGCCAGCTTTTATCGCTTGATTGGCTTGGTCTTGACTTTCAAGATATTCAAGCATCAAAGGAGTATCGGACTGATTTATAACTTCTTGAATTTGGCTCGAAGCATTAACTATACCTAAGTTCCCTTCATTAGCTCCATTTTCCATATTACCCATAAAATAACCAATAGCAAAAATGACTCCCATCATTACTAACGGTCCAAAAACCATCCATAAGAAAGACCATGATTTAACATTTTTACGGTAAGTTTCCTTAGCAACAATCCATAATTTATCCATGATGACCACCTGCTTCCATCTTGAAAATCTCCTCTAAGGTTGGCGGTTGTTGATTAAAGACTGGTAAATACCGACCTTGGGTTAAAGTCTCATACAAATTAGCCCCAACTTCTGGGTTGGCTAAGTGCAATAAATAGCCACCTTGGCTTAAAGGTTTAACTTCAGTTACACCGTCTAAGTTAGCTAACTGGTCTTGCGTCCAAGTGCCACCCTCAATGTAGAGCTTAATTCGACCATAGGACTCTCTCACTTCTTTGAGCGTACCATAAAGCCGTTGCTCACCATTATGAATCATTAATAATTTGTCACAAATTTCTTCCACATTTGACATATTATGAGAAGAGAAAATAATGCTAGAGCCCTTTTGGGATAAATAACGAATACCATCTTTCAATAGATCAGCATTAACTGGGTCCAAACCAGAGAATGGTTCATCCAAGATAATTAATTCCGGTTCATGAATTAAGGTCGCAATCAATTGAACCTTTTGTTGGTTCCCTTTTGACAAAGTTTTAACCTTATCCTTACGAGATCCTTTGACTTGAAATCGTTGCATCCAATCATCAATTCGGTCAATAATCTCACTACGTTTCATGCCCCGTAACAAAGCAAAATAAATAATCTGATCTTCAATGGTCATCTTATCATAAAGACCGCGCTCTTCAGGCAGATAACCTACGACATTATAAACCTGCTTATTCATAGACTGGCCTTTCCAAAGAACCTGACCATTGCCTTCAGGCGTCAAGAAATCAAGAATCATTCGAAAAATTGTTGTTTTACCTGAACCGTTTTGCCCAATCAGACCCATTATTTGACCTGGTTCGATGGTAAAAGAAACATCATCAACCGCAACTAAATCGCCAAAGCTTTTATGCAAATTTTTTACTTCTAGCATGTTACACTCCCACCTTTCGGAACAATATTATCACATTAATTTACTCCATCCAACATATAATATCGTTAATATATATAATATTGTGGACTCAATTTGCTATTAAATTCACTTGATTATTCCAATGGTTACGTAAAATAGTTGTAAATAAACGATTTTCATTTATTTAAACACAAACAATTCTACTTAAATATAAGTTATTCAATTTCAATATCTAAGGGTTCATCAATGGCCTCTGAAACATACTTACCATCCTTTTTGCGTTGCTTCACACATTCAGTCAATAAATATTCAATTTGACCATTAATGGACCGAAAATCATCCGCGGCCCAAGCCGCAATCTGCTCATAGAGTTTTGCAGAGACTCTAAGAGGAATTTGTTTTCTATCTGCCACTATTAATACAAACTTCCAGAATTAACCACTGGACTCACATCATTGTTCCCACAAAGGACAACTAATAGATTTGAGACCATAGCGGCTTTCCGTTCTTCATCTAAATCAACCACGTCTTGTTCTTGAAGTTTATCTAAAGCCATTTGTACCATACCAACTGCACCATCAACAATCATGGCCCGCGCATCAACTAAGGCTGAGGCTTGTTGCCGTTGCAGCATGGCCGCCGCAATTTCAGGTGCATAAGATAAATATGTTATTCGTGCTTCAATAATTTCAAGACCTGCAAATTCAACCCGTGCTTGAATTTCTTCTTTTATCCGTTGAGCTACAATCTCACTCGAACCCCGTAAAGACCCATCATCAGGTTCTCCATCACCCGTTGTGTCAATCTCAAAAGATGGATTCACATCATAAGGATATTGACGAATAATATTCCGTAAGGCGGTATCTGTTTGCAGTGATAAGTATTCCTTGTAATTATCTACGTTAAACACCGCTTTGGCGGTATCGGTCACCCGCCAAATGACTGCAATCCCGATTTCGACAGGATTTCCAAGAATATCATTGATCTTTTGTTTGGAATTATTGAGGGTCATAACTTTCAATGAAATGCGCTTGGAAGGTCGATTGTAATTGGACCCTTCCTTATCCTGCGAATTTGTCACATGATGAATATTTTCGCTAACATCCCCACTTTGACTTAAACGGGTGTTCGCTGCCGGATTAAAGGCCGTCACGAACGGATTAACAAAGTAGAAACCTTCACCCTTCAGTGTCCCAATATACTTACCAAAAAGTGTCAAGACTAAGGATTCTTGCGGGCGTAAAACCTTTAGACCACAAAGTAGAATCCAAGCAAACACCACGTATAGTACACAGACAATGAGAATAATCCGACTCAGACCGGTATCGGTATCGGTATGATTATCGAACTGGTTCATCACTTTAATAAAGTAAAAAGCTGCGATCGCTAAGCCAATGAAATAACCTAACAAGACCACCATCCCAAATTTGCGACCTTTCAAGACCTTTTCTTGCACTATATCACTTTGATCTAATTTATGATTGACATTTTCCATTTCCAGTGCCTCATTTCTATTTGATATCATAATCATATCACATTGATAGAAAGAATCAAGTCTCTGCAACAAATATTTATTAATTCATGATAGAAAGTGTTAACCAGACTGAATTGGTGAAAGTTGCTCACTAAGCTAGCACTGCTGGACCGGTTGGGGACCACTTGCACCTCCACTCGTCAGTGTTTAACCGATTTAGGACGGCTTACACACCAACTCGTCAGAACCACCCCCCAATTAGAATGCCTAATCCAAAACTCAATCTCTAATTATCAAAAAGGAGGGCTTGCCTCCAAGTCGTCCTTTTCCGAATACTATAGCACCAACTACAATACTACACGCCCCCATCCCCTCTAGCTACCGACTAGAAAGCCATAAAAAATTAGGCTTGGCCAACGCCAAGCCTAATTCATTTAAAACATCTACTCTTCACTGCTGGCATCAGATTCAACCGCATCCAAGTTCTCCGTTAGTGGATCGGCAGCCTCGTCAGAATTACGACCTTCAGTAGAATCTACAGATTCACCTCGGGAATTGGCAAAGTCACCCATAATCTCAACTACACGACCATCTTGGCCGGCCTTAAATTCCAAGTCATCCCCTTCCTCAACAAATGGTAAGCGGTCACTCAAGGAAATATCGGCTCGATAGACTTGTCCATCCACCATGAAGTAGTAGATAGAATTGCCATCCACAACCGTGGCTTGTATATTTTCAACCTGACCAGTGATGGTTTCGAGGCTTGACTCATCAACGACTTTGGCATCTTCAATTTGGTTGGTGGCCGCGTAATCTGCCAATAATTTTTTGACGGATGGTGCCGTATAGACTTCTTGATAATCTTGGGCATCCACTAAGGCATATTGTTTAATTAAGCCTGAATTATCTTTAAGGGTCAGAATATATAAAGGATCCCCGCCCACATTAATTAGGAGTGGGAAGGTAGCTGTATAAGATTTTTCTTGGAGTGATCCTTCAGCTGACGCCATGGCTGAGAATTCTTCGGCAGCTGTTAAAGGATACATGGAGGCTTCTTTGGTCCGCATATTGACCAAGACAAAACCGATATTGGATTCGTCAGCCACTACAGAAGTAATCCCGGTATACATATATAAGTCATCACCAATGGCTAAGTAATTATAGCCCTTGGTTGGTTCAGTCACCCCATTTTTGGCAAAGAGTGAGTTAAAGAAGCCATTACTGTAATGACCGTGCATTTCTAATTGATGCATCAATAAATCTGATGAGTAAACCCGGTCCACCCAAGATGGAATCTCATTCAATGGATAGTATTGGGTTGCCCCAGTCATAGCATTCAAGGTCACCAAACCCGTGACCTTTGGTTCTTTTAAGAAGAAATGACGACCATAGGTCGTGGCAATATAAAAGGGATTACCTTCGTCATCTACTTCAAAGGACGGATGACTGAACATTTTAAAGGGATAAGCAAAGCGTAACTTCCGTAAGACATTGCGGTTAAACATATCTGAATAAGAATACTTAATCGGTTGAGCGGGCTTTTCTAGGGTAACTTTCCCAGTAACATTATCCACTTGGATGTAATTAGGAATCCCCTTGGAAAAATTATTCAACCATTTGAAAAAGCCAGCATACTCTAAAGGACTTACCCGGAAAGGTTGGCCAGCCTTAGAAATTTGCGTATAATCATCCGCTGCTTCAAATTGTGAGACGAGTTCAGTTAAAGCTCCTAATTGGCGGTCCCCTAAGCGTTCGGCCGTATCCCGGTCCACCAAGGTAATATGATCCATGTCTGTTTCTGGAAAGTCTTTAGAAAAATCTTTGGTCTCGATTTTAATCATATTGGCAAAACTATCTGCCATAAAAATTGGCGAAAAAATAAGATTTGAGACAAAAGCCACTAGTAAAAGGATTGGCCATGGATAAATCAAGAGCTTATATTTAAGCGGTAATTTCCATTTAAAGCCTTTTCCCCCATCTGTCCCTGCCTTAACCTGGTCATAAAGCCCCATGCCATCGGCTAAGCTTTCGATAATAATTACAATTAAGGTAATAACAAATAGCATCATCCAAAATTCTGGAGCAGCATAGTGAATCGCAGGTAAGGCGACATAATAATATATTGTCACTCCAATCGCTAAGACTAAATACAACCAGCGAATTTTAGTCCCATATTTGTCACTTTTCTGGAAGATATCCTTAAAAGAAAAATTCTCATGGTTCATTTTAAAACGTTTCGTACGACTTGAATTGGTTACGTCTTTCATACGGTCCTCCTTTTGACTAATTCTTTAATAATCTTTAGTCAAATTGTAACAAATTTTTCCCCAAAAATATATACATCCTAGGGAGTATCTTTGCGCTTACAAAACCGTGGCCACAAAAAACTAGCCCATCTAAACCAGAAGTCTTTAGGAAAAATTATTTACTCGTCAGAGCAATAAATTGGTCAATCAGAGCAGCCACTTGGTCTAGGGCCTGGGTCCAAAAGGCAGGAGTGGTAACATCCAAGCCCATAATGGCAGCCGTATCTTCAACTGATTGTGTCGTGGTGGCTTTTAACATGTTCTTATATTTAGCAACAAAACCATCCGGTTGGGCTTGGTATAAGGCATAAAGTCCCCGTGAGAATAAGCCGCCAAAAGCATAAGGGAAGTTATAGTAGGACAAACCGGTTGAATAGTAGTGGGACTTGCAGACCCACATATAAGGATGAAGATAGTCTGGATCTAAGCCTTCGCCGTAGGATTGTTTTTGGGCATCTAACATGATAGCTTCTAAATCCTTAGAGAAAAGGAATTGGTCTTGGCGTTCACGGAAGACCGCATCTTCAAATAAGAACCGGGAATAAATATCCACGATAATTTGAGCTGTATCAGAAATTTGTGATTCTAACAAGGAGATTTTCTCTTGGTCATCCGCTTCAGAAAGCAGAGATTCCATAATCAAGGCTTCATTAAAGGTGGACGCTGTTTCTGCTACTGGCATGGTGTAAGACCAGTTCAATGGCTTCAAGTCAGCAATCTGAACTCCATGATAAGCATGACCGAGTTCGTGGGCAAAAGTCACAATATCTGATAAAGATCCTTCAAAATTCAACATAATCCGCGATGAATCAATAAAAGGCAGGTTAGAACAGAAAGCTCCACCCCGTTTACCCTTGCGAGGGAAGTAGTCAATGGCTTGGGCTTGGTACATGGTTTCCACCATGTCTGCTAAATCAGGACTGAATTTGCTGAAGTGTTTGACCAGATAATTTTTGGCTTCTTCTGGGGTATAAGTCTTAGAATTTTCCTGCGAGCCCATAGGTGCAAACAAATCATAGAAAGGTAAGCCTTGGTCATGGCCTAAAAGTTTCCCCTTATGCTTAAAGTATTTGCGGAAGGCAGGTAAAGACTCTTTAATGGCTTCCAATAAGGCATCCAAGGTGGCTTGCGACATGCGGGAATCTTCCAAGGTTTTGGCTAGGGGTGATTCATAACCCCGGAGGTCAGCTAGGTCAATGACTTGGGACTTGATATTATTCAAGGCAAAGGCCACCGGTTCTTTGATGGTATCGTACATAACCAATTCTGTTTCATAGGCCGCTTTCCGGATTTCAGGGTCTGGATCGTAGGCGAGGTTCCGGATTTCGGATAAATTGACTGACCGGCCTTTGAAGTCATGTTCGACGGTGGAAGTGAGCAGGCTTTGGAGTTGGGACCAAGCTGCCCCAGCCGACATATTCATACGGGCAATGACTGCTTCGACTTCATCTGACAAGCGATGTTGGTTTTCTTGTTTAGCTTCTTGGAAGTAAAAATCATAATCCGCTAAGTCAGGATCTGAGGCTGGGTCAATTTGAGTGGCGCCAATAAATTGACTCACCTTGGTCAAAATTGCGGTACCAGCTGCATTAATTTTGCGGAGCTTGGCTTGGGCTTTCAAAGAAACCTGGTCAGAGGTATCAGTCGAAAGCTGCAAGGAAGAATAAGCAAATAAACGGCGGACTAAAACCGTATATTCCTCCAATAATTTAATCGCTGCTTTAATATTTTCAATTGAATCCGTTATATCGAGTGCTTCAAAGTCTGCAAAAATTGCCTCAAACCGAGCTAAATCAGCTTGGTATTCGGCTGACTCATAGCTAGGATACAAAGCATCCAAGGACCATTTACCCTCTTGCATTCTCATCATCCTTTCATTTTATAATTTAATTATTATAACATGCTGGCACAGTTCGAGCAAAGCGAGTTACTGTGCCAGTACTCATACGACGGACGATAGGAGTATGAGTTTCTTTTTATTACAGTTCGAGCAAAGCGAGTTACTGTGCCAGTACTCATACGACGATAGGAGTATGAGTTCCTTTTTATTGCAGTTTGAACAAAGTGAATTACTGCCTCAATGTCCATACGACCAAAGGGAGTATGGAATCCTTGACGCTCGGATAGGAGCACCCTATTTATTTCGCTACAAACAATTTATTATTAGTATTACCTTCATGGAAATGCGAGTAGTACTCATACCCTCCCCCTCTTCACACTTCTTTACCATTTTATTCATATCTTTCTCCTTGTTTATATTTTACAAACAAGTTACAATTAAGATAAATAAAGCATTATCATCGATAAAGGAGGAAAAACTATGAAAAAATGGCTTAAACAATTAGCTGTCCTAGCAGCTTCATTCAGTCTATTTGCTCAAGGTCCGTCTCTTATTACCTATGCTCAAACGAACCAATCAGGTTTAGAAGAACATCGTGGTGAAGCTTTACCTGAAGAACTAATTGGTACTTGGGAAGATGACCAAGGCCATCAAATGATTTTAAGTGAATATGCTTACGAAGATGAGACCCAATCACTCACTTTAACTGGCTATGATTTGGAAGTAAAATCTCAAGATTTACGCACCTATATTCTCTATTGGGACACCACTGATATTGATCCTAATGTAAATCCACAACCGATTATGCTCGACTACAATGGTCACAATTACACCATCACAGCCGGTTATACCTACCATCGGCAAGGCGAAAGTGAAGAAACTCAAGCACGTGATTTACCAGTTGAAATGCAGGGTAAATGGCAATCGACTACGGATGGTTCAACCCTAACAATTGGTCCAAGATCCTACCAAATCGATGACCAGTATACCTATATCATTACCTCATATACTAGCCAAGAGCTCAATGACGGCACGGTTCAATATACCCTACAATGGGACTTGGATGACTACATTCAAGAAACCGGTCAAACCCCACCTGGACCACAAGCGATTACTTTAGTTTTTGATCCAAACCAGGCTAGTCCTGAAGGCTATGTCGCATTTGAGGCTGAAGATCCAAATACCGATAATTCTAATAGCCAAGCAGATTCAACAGCTGAGAACACGCAAGAAGAAACTGAGGAAACTGAAACCCAGACCGACCAAAGCTCAGACCAAGCAAGTACAACGGTGGCTTCCATTTCTAGCCTTGAGAAGAAAGAAGCACCTAAATCTGCCACTGCATCGATTGACCCCGTCACTCCAAAAAATCAAAAAGGATTCCTACCAAACACCGGTGAAAGTGGGTCACTGATCATGATTATTGGTGGAGTAGTTGTTCTAGGACTTGGTATCTTCCTACTCCTATCTAAGAAAAAATCAAAACACTAATGATTTAAATTGACAATAAATAACACGCACAGGAATTTTCTTGTGCGTGTTATTTGTATTTATAAAATTTATTTATGAGTTCCAGCTAAATAATCAATCACCCCATAACCTACTTCAGGAGCCTGATAACCTTGAGTACCAGCTGCAAATTCTGCTTGAATTCGTGCTAGGAGGTCAGAGTTCAAAATCACTTCTGCACCGGTATATGCCATAGCCTTAGCAGCTCGTTCGAGAGCCAAATCAGCATCCTGAGTAAGTGTGTGATTGGCAAATTCTTTGGTATGTAAATTAAAGTCCGGTGCATTCAAGCCAATCCATGGATGAATGGTTGGCCGTACCCATGAAACATTCCCGATATCTGACCCAGCGCCCCCTTCTAATTCAGGCATGGCTCCACCATCTAAGCTTTCATAGAAGCAATTAAAAGTTTGGGATAAAGGCTGGTTATTCAAAAGACTAAGATTAACTGGTTCATTCCGCCAAAGCTTCCACTGACAATCTGGTGCAACTTGACTGGCACATTCTTTAGCCAAATCTTCAAACACTTGATGAATCGGTAATATTTGTTCATAAGTATCAGCCCGGATTAAATATTTGATGGCTGCATAATCAGGAATAATACCCGCTTGGTCACCACTAGCCACAAAGACCCCATGAATATTTAAATCGGGATAGGTTTGTTTAACTTGGTTGAGTTTCACATAGAAGTTTGTCGCCGCATCCAAGGCATTAATTCCCTTTTCCGGTGCCATGCCCGCATGCGAAGACCGTCCGTAGAAATCCACTTGCAGAGCATCAATCGCCCGGACAAAACCTGAGGCTGCATTATAGCCTAAAGGATGAGCTTGAATTACTAAATCAGCTTCATCAAAATAACCATGGTCACTTAATTGTACCTTGCAGCAAATATTTTCTTCACCGGGTGTGCCTAGGACCATCACCTTACCACCTATCTCATCAAGGACTGACTTCAAGGCCGTAGCCGCACCAAGGCTTGTGGTACAAATCCAATTATGGCCACACCCGTGCCCCACTCCAACTAAAGCATCAAATTCAGCTGTATAAGTTACTGTTGGCCCTGGCTTACCAGAATCGTAGACTGCTTTAAAGGATGTTTCTAATTGATCTAGATTAGGTTGAACTTGAAAACCTTCCTGGCTTAAGAAATCTTGGAGAAGTTTCGATGATCGAAATTCCTGACCCCCAATTTCAGGATGGTGGTATAAATCTTCTTTCAGTGCCAATAATTGAGGCAGAACCTTTTCCAATGCTTCATCCATTTTATCTTGAAGATTTTGATTTAATTTAACTTCCATGAGTCATCCCCCTATTAGACTAAACTAGCTTATTTTCATTGTAAACTTATTAAGTATTTTTATCTAGTCTAATCTAATTTTAATTTGGTTGGGAATTTGAATAAGCAAAAAAAGCCCGATTAAGGCTTTTTAATCGTATCTTTTATTATCCTGGGGATTCAAAAATATTTGGACTAACTTTTTATATCTTCCTTATTATACTTATTCTATTCATAGAATTCATCAACGTGAGTCATCCAAAAAGGTTGAATCAGCGGACCATTTTGCGGAATATGGTGGATTCATTAGAACGGCATCAAAGGTATAAGGTTCATCACTTGGCCAGTCCTTATTTAAAGTATCAGCATTGCTTAAGCGCATATATTCTGTTGGAACACTGTGAAGAATGAGATTCATTTTGGCTAAATTATAAGTCGTTGTATTCAGTTCTTGACCATGGTAATGTACAGAATTTGGATACTTCAAATTAGGTCGAACATTCAGAATTAAAGAACCTGCCCCCCAAAAAGCATCTATGAAACATCAAATCGAAAAATATTGATGCCATTTATCACACCTAACCAAAAAAACACAATCATATATGATTTAGGTAATCCATTCTAATAATATTTAAATCTATTATTTTCTTCAAAGTATTTACCAATGGCAAGCAGCCTATCTTCTCTTCCTTTATTTGTTGTAAACATTACTCCTAAAGGAAGTCCATTTTCTGTTGTGTGTAGTGGTAAGCTTAAAGCTGGTTGTCCTGTTAAGTTGTGAATAAAAGCAAATGGTGAGTATTCTGTCCCTGGATAGTATGTCTCCAAAATTAATGATAGTAGTTCATCTTTTGTCATACTGTCGAATTCTTCATAATCAGAAAGTTTATCTATTTTTAATGTATACTCATCTATACCAGGAGCTGGTCTAGCAGTGGAAGGTTGAATTAAAACAGGATATTCTTTATATAGGTTTGAAAACACATCTGTCAATTTATCCCAACTATCAAATATAGATGAATATTCCCAAGCAAGTACTTTTTCACCAAGCTTGCCAAGTGCAAATGCATCATCCCCAACTTCCCCTCTTTTTATAGGTCTTCCTAAAGCTTCTTCTATTGCAATGAAACTCTTTCTTTGTTCTGCAGCATTCATAGTAAAATATCCTGCTAGATATGACATACCATCCACTTCAGGATTAACTTCCTCAACAGTAAAACCTTGTTTCCTTAAAAATTTAACAGTATCTAATACAGCTTTTATGGCTTCATCTGAAACTTCACTTCCCACAAAAGACTTTGTTGTATATGCGAATTTTATATATTTTAATTCAGTATATTCTCTTTCTAAATCTTCATCATTAAGATTTTGTAACAAAAAAGGAATTGCCTCTATTTTATCTGTTTGTAATATTTTAAGCATGTTCCAAGTATCTCTAATAGTTGAAGTAATCGCGAAGTTAATAGAAGCTCCTCCCCATGATCTCCATGATCCAGGACCAGAAGCTGTACGACCTCTAGTTGGCTTTAATCCTACTAAACCTGAAAATGATGCAGGAATTCTAATTGAACCACCACCATCTGATGCAGCTGCAATTGGAACCATACCGGATTGTACTGCTGCAGCAGCTCCACCAGAAGAACCACCTGCATTGTAATTAACATTTACAGGATTTGCTGTTGGCCCATATATACCACCATCTGTTATATATAAAAGAGCAAATTCAGGAACATTAGTATGCCCCACAATTATAAAACCTGCATCCAAAATCTTTTGAACATAATTATCTGTTATGTTAGCAATATTATTTTTCAATAATGGTGAAGCAGCAGTTGAAGGTTTCCCCTCATAGTCTTGACCTGCATCTTTTAATAAAATAGGAACCCCTGCAAAAGGAGCTGAGAAATCTTTAAGATTTTTAGCTTTTTCCAATGCTTCTTCTTCATATAGATGTACTACCGCATTTAATTTTTCGTTATTATTTTTAATAGCATCTATTGTGGCTTGAACAGCTTCTAGAGGTGTAATTTTACCAGCCTTAATTGCTTCAGCTATTGCTGTAGCATCAAAAATATGATTGTATTTTATTTCCATTTATCTAATCCTCCATCTTTCAGTTTAAAGTTTACTGGTGCATATTTCATACTTGTCCCTCAATTAATTTTTAATAGTTAGTATGCCCGAGCAAAAAGAATATTTCTCAAATTTCAAATTTGGTAAAAGCCCTTTCAGATTTTCATAGACAAAATAGAATTCTTCGTCATCCCAATATTTTCCTGCATCTAATCGACATGATTCCAAATCATCTCTTGTTTGAAAAGCAAGATCGCCAATATAAATGATTCCCTCTGTGTTTAGTAAGTTTAGTAGTGATTTTATAAAGATAACTTTCTGTTCATCATCTAAATGATGAAGTGAATAAGTTGCTATAATTGCATCATATTTCTGTTCTTTCAAAGGCTTTACTAGCCCATTTGTAAAATCACCTGAATAGAGAGTTGCTTCTGGCATTTTTTCTTGAGCAATCTTAATCATTTCTTCAGAGAAATCTTGGCCATAAATTTTGCAACCTTGTTCATATAATCGAGTAGTTAAAGTGGCAGTTCCAAATCCAATGTCCAACACTTTGTTTGCTGATGAAGTCAAAACGCGATTATTAATTTCATTTAATATCTTCTTGTATCCTGCGAATGGATAAGTATTATCATCATCTGATAAACCAACACTTTTATCATATCCTTCTGCCCATAGGTCAAAACCTCTTTTATCTAACAATAATTTTTCCTCCATTACTGACAATTCTTTAACAATTTCAAATTTTGTTTCTTTGCAGAGTGCCTGAAACCCAGTATCTTGTCTCTATCACTATTATGACATGAGACCTACCTCTTAAATCGTATAGTGAAATCAACACTTACAGACACCATATTTTCCACTAATTCAAGTGGATTCTTGATTAAAATCTCATATTCCAACAACTTATCTAATATTCATTGTACATTCTTTGAGTACTACTTTGTCCGGTTGCTTCAGGATCCTAACCATAGTGATCTATATTAGTTAATATTACTGCAATTTTCATAAATTATCCCCCTTTCCTGGCAACTTCTTTGAATAACAATAAACGGTCCAAATAATCATCGACTTGTTTCTGATTTTTTAGGACTAGGACTTTGTCAGCATACTGAGAACAAGTTACCTGGCAGCGATCTCTTTGTTTGCGTTGGCGCCCCTCCCATAAAATCCAACGAATAAATTCTAAATCCAATTTCTCTGGACAACCCGAGGCCATATCAGACCGGCTACTTCCATTGTAAGTAAGATAACGCTTGAAGGCACGCCATAGGCATCTCAGACGACCGAAATTCATAAAGATAATCTGGTCGGCTTGGACCATTCGATCTGAATATAAGACACCGCTGTAATTGCCATCAATAATCCAACCAGCTTGGTCCATAATAATTTGGACTTGAGGGATCATTTCCTCATTGCTTACTTCTTGCCAACCAGGTCTAAAATGAACTTGGTCTAAATAGAGAACGGGAATCCCATAATGACGCCCTAATTGACTGGCCAAGCTTGATTTACCTGACCCACTATAGCCGATAATCGCAATTTTCATATTAGACCTCCTTTAAAGTAGTAAAGCTGAGACATAAATCTGCCTCAGCTTTTTTTATTAACTTATTTATATGGACGCTATTTTAAGCTTGAAAGTCTACCGGCCATTTACTACCGCATCAATTTCTGCCACCATCTGGCCAATTTCACCATCTGATAGGTAGTCAGACATGATCGTTAACTGATAGCGGGCATAGCCATTCACAATTCCTACTGTATGGTTAAAATTGGGATACCAAGCCCCAATCTTTTGATGGGTATCTGTATCCACTACATCCAACTTAGTGCCATCATAATCAGTATGTGATAGGGCTTTAAAGGCAAAGCCTTGGTTTTGCTTAGCTAGGTAAAGCATGACTTGACTGAGCTCTTTAGGCGATACCTTAAGAGCGAAATGATCCACGCCATAGACTTCTTGGGTAAACCGATCAAAATCTTCTAAGTCGGCGTAGCCCATATAATTTAAAAGCATGTTAGACCCGATATTATCGGAATGAACCATGGTCCGGTAAACAACATCCTGAAGGGTATAAGCCTTATTTTCCGGATCTTCATTTTGGATCGTTCCTGAGCCAGAAATATCAAAAGATTCAGGCCGTTCATTTATCGAAGCCTTATAAACTAACTCATCAGACCAATGAGCCAGGCCCCGATCGATCCGGTCCTGGGTATAGGCCGCTAAGATAATTTTGACAGTCGAAGCACCATAGATTGCTTGGTCCCCCCGAAGTTGGGCATACCGTTGGTCCCCTGGCATATCCATTTGAAAATAAATATAGACTGGCAAGTCTTGATAAGAATCTAGCAAGCTTTGCACTGCTTGATGGATGCCTTGAGGATCCTGGCTGCTTGCTGCCATGGCTTGTAAATTCCGCAAAGCAAAATCAAACTGTGGATCAGCCACAGCGGCTAATAAGTTAAAGTTCTTTAAATAATAGACTCTTTGGGCCCAGGATTGACCAGGTAAATCAAGGATTGACCGATTATCCAGGAGAATATAAGACCCATTAGCAGGTTTGATTTCCCCCGTCTCAGGGACTTCTTCACCTTGGCCAGCCGGGAAACCTCGTTCGATAATTTGAGGTGAGTAATCATGCAGACCAGAATCTTCAATCACCTGGGTCGAGGTCTCTGGATAATATGGACGGGCTGGTCTCGATTCACTGTTTCTTTCTGAAGGCTTCCTATTCGAATCTGAAGCTTGTTGACCCTCATTATTGTTGGCAGGAGCATCACCCTCTTTAGATTCTACATCCCCTGGATTACTCGGTGTGACAGGGGTGGGATTGACCTCAGTTTCCGTCTCTGGTTCAGTCGGTGGGGTTACCGGTTCTTCAATGACAGGAGGTTCTATATCTGGCTGACTCGGTTGGACTGGTTCAGTCACTTGAGTCTCCCCTTGGCCACCTTCTTCCTGAGCCCAAACCAAGCTAGCTGGAAAATTTCCCAGGCTAGTCGTCAGAAAGAAACTGGTCACTAACAGCCAAAGTTTCGCCTGTTTGGCTCTCTCCATTTTTTTACCATAGCTTACTCCTTTACTCATACCAAGAATAATCAATATGACCAAAAGGGTCTGGATCGTCACTGCTGGCATCTTGCCATAAAATAGCAAAGCGGTATTGGTCGCGGTAATCCACATCAAATGCAATAAAAACTGGAAAAGCTAAATCTTCTATTGAAATAGGCCAGAATTCATTATCTTCAAAATCCACACCTGGTTCACAGGCTAAGACAGCAAATTGAATTCCTTGGTAAAGCCATTGGCTGACCGCTTGCGTGGCATTATCATCAAGATAGTCAGCCTGGCTGAGCTTTAGATTGGTCTTGATTTCTAAATGACTAAAGTCTTCCACCGCTTGTAAATCAGGAATTAACTCTAGGCCTTGGTAGGATCCACTTAAATCATCAAAATCCTGAACTTGAAAATCTAGAGAGTGACCATCTAATTCGAGCCAAAACTTGGCAAAATCTAAATCGAGAGGCTGGGCTTGATTATAAATCATGACTGACTTTTCCTTTCTTGAGGTAAATATTTACCATTAACATACTTATCGACCCAATCCCGGACAATTTGGTCAGGCACTTGGCCAGGTGGGTAGGATTCTTGGAAATGTTGGACCAAAGATTGGAAATTTGAATTAAGCTGAGCTTGGACTTGATTATCTAAGTGGTGGGCGCCCCAATAAGCTCGAACCACATCATCTTCACCAAATTGACAACCATAATACAGGTCATCTGCCACTTCTTCAATAATTGGACTTAATTCAACTTGGTCCAACCATTCTTGAGCTAAGACTGGCATACCAAATTTAGCACCTAGAATTTGCCCAGTCAAAGCAGCTGTGGCTGACTTAGCAGCAGTAAAATTTGCAGCTGTAACTAGGGCTTGTTTGAAATCTGTTTGGTATTTCAAGGCACAGTAGATAGCACTGGCTAAGGCTATGTCTCCAGTCTTTGCTTGACCGATTTGGTCAAGGGCTTCCTGATCATTCATATGATAATCAGACAAGTCCATGGCCTGGTCTATTTTTTGGAATAATAAGTCAAGTTGGGACTCATCACCATACAAATCAGCAATGACAACTTTGGCTTGAAGCACGGCTTCTTCTAGATAAAGGTCTAGACTAGCTACCGTATTAATCAGGTAAGCATGAAAGGCTGCAGGAAGGTAAGCTAGAGGATGGCCGTGGGTCAAGGCTGCAGCTTGACCGGCCAAGTCTGCCACTTCTTTAGGACTTAGTTCTCGGTCAATAAAGAAGAGGCCAATTGGTGCCACCCGTATAACTCCGCCCTCAGCTTGGGAGTCATTAAGGGGTTGGTCTATTGAACCAGCTTGTGCTTGTTCTAAAGCCTGCACACATGTGGCCTCTGGTGACCGGACTTGGAAAAGGTCGACTAGGTTCAACATCCAAGAATTATTGTGGTCACCGGGCACTGGAAATTGACCAACTTGTGAGTAGAGCCATTCCTTATAAGCTTGCCATAAATAATATGTATAGGGCGACCGAGCCCCCCGGGTGGCTAATCGCGTTTGCCCTTGGAGCAAGGCAGTCGCTGTAAAGAGGGTCAGCTGGGTAGTCGCCGAAATCGGTGCTTTCTGCATGGTTGGGTCTACCAATAGCTTGCTTAAGCCTTCTGGTCCAAACTGGTGGTTTATTTCTTCCCCAGTCATATCAGCAATCGGATACCCTAAGGCATCTCCCAAGGCGCCCCCTAAGAGACAGGCCCTAAATTTATCTTGTTGGCGCATACCGCTCCACCTGCTTTCTATATTCTAAGCATTATTTTATCATCATTTTGACCATAAAAAAAGAGAGTAGCTAGAAGCCAGAAAATCTAAGATTTTCTAACATCTGCCCACTCTCAAGAAATAGCTTATTTATATTGGCCTAAGATTTCGTTCAAACGAGCCTTGTCGTGTAAACCAATCAATTTTTCAACGACTTCGCCGTCTTTTTTGATTATAAGGGTTGGAATAGACATGATTCCAAATTCTTGTGCAGTCTTAGGTTCTTCATCCACGTTCATTTTAAAGAATTCAACTTGGCCAGCTAATTCATCAGCAAGTTCATCAACGATTGGTGATTGCATCCGACAAGGACCACACCAAGGAGCCCAGAAATCAACTAAAGTAAGACCTTCAGAAGTTTTTTCAACGAATTGTGTATCAGTAATAGATTCTACCATTTTATACATCCTTTCTAATCAAGTTAGCCTTGTAACCTTTCTTACGAGATTATCATAGCACACCCGCCCTTTTTTACAAAAGGTATTGCTCATAGACCGAACTATTTGAAAAAGACTTGGGTTGATCCATTACCACCCGCATTGGGTGGTGAATAGTCAAAGTGGTCGACTTGAGGATGGACCGCCAATAATTGTTGGATGCCCTGGCGCAAGGCTCCCGTCCCCTTACCATGAATAATGGTAACCATGGGATGGTTGGATAAGAGCGCCTTGTCTAAATAAAGTTTAGTTTCATTCATGGCGTCTTCATAGCGCCGGCCCCGTAAATCCAAACTGGTCGTCACCTTGGCCCCAGCCTTGCGTTGGACATTGACCCGGGACTTTTTGGCCTCAATCGATTCAATCACTTCAAGATCCTTGGCTGGCAAGTTCATCTTAAGAATTCCCATTTGAACGGTGAAGGTTTTGTCATCGACTTTATCAACAATCGAACCTCGTTGACCATAGGAATGGACCAGAACGTCTTGTCCCACCCGGAGTTCTTGCTTGGCTTTTTGCCGCTTAAGCACCTTGTTCTTGCGGAGGTTTTCAGGTTGTTTCAACTGATCAAACTTACCTTTTTTATCAATCAGGACATGTTCTTTGATGGTGGTGTTTTGCCCTTGTTCCAACTGTAAATCACGGATTTCTTGGATCAATTTATCCGCTTCTTTTTGGGCTTGGTCCACCTTCATATTGGCCTCATGCTTAGCCTTTTCAACTAAGGCATCTTTATAAGTCACCCACCGATCATATTCAGTGCGGAGGTCTTTTAGGAGTTGGTCTGCCTGGGCTAATCTGTGCTCAGTTTCTTGGTGGTCCGCTTCAAGTCGCCGCCGTTCGGTTTCAAGATTGGCCACCATCTCATTAATAGATTGGGAATCTTGGCTCACTCCTTGCCGGGCTTTTTCCAAGATATAGTCGGGTAAACCTAAGCGTTGCGAAATTTCCAAGGCGTTGGACCGACCAGGAATCCCTATCAAAAGCCGATAAGTTGGCGCCAGGGTCTCAGCATTAAATTCCATGGAAGCATTAATCGTATGAGGCGCTTCATGGGCATACACCTTCAATTCAGGATAATGAGTGGTGGCCATGGTGGTCATTCCTGCCCCGGTTAAATAATCTAAAATAGCTGTCGCCAGAGCTGCTCCCTCTTGGGGGTCGGTCCCTGAACCCAACTCATCAAAGAGAAGGAGCGACTGGTAAGTCGCATGCTTGAGGATATCAATCGTATTGGTCATATGACCCGAGAAAGTAGACAAGCTTTGTTCTATCGATTGTTCATCCCCAATATCCGCAAAGACTTGGTCAAAGAGTCCAATTTGTGACCCCTTTTGGGCGGGAATATGAAGGCCAGCTTGGCCCATTAAATGCAGTATCCCTAGGGTCTTAAGTAAGATTGTTTTCCCCCCAGTATTAGGTCCAGTGATAATCAAGGTCCGGTAATCTTGACCAATAATAATATTATTGGCCACAACTTGTTTAGGATCTAATAAGGGGTGGCGGGCTTGGATTAAAGAAACATGACGGTCAGGTGATACCTTGGGCCGAACAGCCTGAAGTTGGCGGCCATAACTAGCCCGGGACTGAATATAATCTAATTGGCCAATAATATATTGGTTCTGACGAATATCTTCATAATAAGGCATGAGTTGCCCCGATAAATCCATTAGAATCTGCGCAATTTCATTATTTTCTTCAGATTGTAAATGAGACCGCCGGTTATTGAGGGTTTCAACCGACCGAGGTTCAATATAGAGGGTTTGCCCCGTGGAAGATTGGTCATGGACCGTCCCCTTAATTTGACTCTTGTGGTCTGCTTTGACGGGCAAGACATAACGGTTATTCCGGATAGTAATGAGGGTGTCTGATAAGGCCGAGGCATTGTTTTTAAGGATTTGGTTAAGTTGGTTCCGCACCGCTTCTTCCGTTTGTTGTTGAGCCCGACGGATTCGGGCTAATTCGGTAGAAGCAGAAGACAGAACGTCGCCTTCCTCTGAGATAGCCTCTCCTATCATCGCAATACAATCTTTTAAAACAATCGACCGTTCAATCCAGGCATAGAGGGCAGGATAGGTCCGGTTATCCGCTTCTTGCTTGGCATAGAAATCATGGACTTGTTTCACTGAACTTAAGAGCTTACCCACATCGGCTAATTCCTTACCATTCAAACTAGCACCTACTTGGAGCCGCTTGATAGCCCCACTCAAATCATTCAGGCGAGGAATGGGTATAATCTGATTCTGGCTCAGCAAACTTAGGGCCTGTTCCGTTTCTGCCTGCCAAGTTTCAACGGTGGCTAAGTCATCGGAAGGCAGCATGGACTGGATGGCTACTTTGCCCGTTTCAGTCTGGGCATAATTTAAGACAGCCGCCCGAATTTTTCCAAATTCTAGGGTCTCGAATATTTTCTGATTCATGATCTATCTCCTTCTTGCCGTTAAGGCAATGACTAATGATTGGCTAAGGGTTTTGCTTAAAATAATTGAGGTAAAAAAAGAGTCTGGGACGGGGTCCTAAACTCTGTGGTAATTGGTCTTAGAAAGGATTAATATTCAGCCATAAGTTAGAAACAAAGCTGGATAAGAAAGGTGTTTGGGACACAATCCAATAAGCAATTGGATTATTAACAAATTGTTGTTGGATAAATTCGATGGGAATCAAAGACAAAGCAAAGAGGATAAAATAGATGACCACATAGGTGACAAGGGTATTAATAATGGCACCCGATATTCCGTTAGCCAAGTTCCATAAGTTATAATATTGCAACGGGCGGAATAAGGAGGCTAGGAAGTTGGTCACCAGCCAGCCCACTAAAGCGATTAATAAGAAGGTAACCACGCCATAGAAGGCCTTGGCCAAATCCATATTAAGACTGGCTTCTTGGGAATAGATGGCAAAAGTTGAGTCGGGTTTAAGCGCGGGAAAAGGTACAATCATTTCGACAAACCCTGCTAATTTATCATAATATTGGGTGGATAGGATAAAGGTTATGATATAACCGATTAAACGAATCCCTTGGATAACTAGACCACGGCGGTAGCCCGTATAAGCTGAAATCGCTATGGCAAGGATAATTATTAAGGTTAACATGACAAAACTCCTCTTCTGGCACTTAATTTACTAGGTATACCTGATTAATCAATGGTTGGATTCGGCCGGATTGTTTTTGCGGTTTGACCCGAATTTTCTCCAGCTTGGTTGGCAGGATGACTATCTAAAGGTAAGCGTTCTTGATAGTGTGGTCGCTTGGCCGGACTTGGCTGACCTTGCTTGTTAGACGACTGATTTGGAAAATTGTTAGGCATCCGCCGGTCTGGATAAGCGGGGTCGTTCCCCTGTCTTTGGTCTCGGCTTGAAGCTGCCTTTAACTGGTCTAGTTCAGCTTGTAAGGTTTCAATTTGATGTTCCTTACTTAACTGGTCGGAAATTGCATTGACCGCCATTAAGATCGCTAAATCACCCTTGGATAGGGAACCATCTAAGCGAATTAATTGGTCCAATTGATGGTTCAAAATGGTCACAACGGCATCCATATGTTGGTCAGACTTTTTGCCCACAATGGTATATTCTTTTCCAGCAATCACTGCTTTATAACGGCGTTTTTCTTCCATTCCTAGCCTACTTTCTTAAAAGGATCATTTAACAAATCAAATTATTCTTTATTTTAACAGATTTCTTCCTAGTTTGCACGATGGGGCCTTGCTTATCTACAAGCTGAGAAATAAGGGGAAATTTCTTCTCACGCTTAAGCTTGCCATCGCATATCAATATGAGGAATATCATCTTCCAAATAAACATCCGAAATAGCTTGAAAGCCTAAACTTTCATAGAAGGCTTTTAAATAATTTTGGGCACCAATTTCAATGGTGTTAGCTTGCCATTGGTCTTTGGCATAAGCAATGGCTGCTTCCATCATAGTCCGAGAATAACCCTTGCCACGTTGATCTTCCCGGCACAAAACCCGTCCAATGGATACAGCTGGATAGCTTAACCCAGCCGGGATGAGGCGACAGTATGCCAAAACTTGGCCTTGGTCTTCTAGAAAGAGATGGCGACACTTTGGATCTAAGTTATCAATATCTGGATAAGGACAGGTTTGTTCCACAATAAAGATATCACAACGGACTTTAAGAAGTTGGTACAGTTGGTCTGTCGTTAATTCATTAAAGGCAATATTTTTCCATTCCATAGGGCCCTCCTAGTCTTCTACTTGATCTGAGACCATGAATCGTTCGTTTTGGTATAAGTCCAGAATTTTGTCCAAATCTTGGGTCTTGATTACCATGGTTTGGTCAGGTCGCCCTGGAGCAAACACTAGTTTTTCTGCTTTTAAAATATCTTCATGGATGAGTTGGCCGACTTCAGCCGGATATCCAATTGGGCATACGGCTCCGGACTCTTGGCCGGTTTCAGTTTCTAATTCTTCCGGACTAACCACGGATAATTTTTGACCGACTAATTTTTTTAAATATTTAAAGTCATTGCGTTTATCAGGTAAGGTAAACAGGATATAATAACGGCCATCCTTCTTTCCCTTCATAAAGAGGGCCTTTGTTTCCGTACCGGTAAACCCCTTCTCCGCCTTCATAGCTAAACTTTCTTCATACGTATACATGGGGCTGTGATGGTATAGTTCAAAATCAATCCGTGCTGCTTGTAAATCGGCTTCAATAGTTATTTTCATGATGCTTCCTCCTTGATAATTGCTTCGTTCCCTATTTTATAAGAGACATCCGGGAATTGCTAGTCTGAGGGGAGATTTATCGGTCAGATGGTCGTCTTTTAATTTGCCATGTGACGAGTTGGAGGTTAAGTCACCGTTCATTTGTTGATTTTATGACAACTTTGGGGGCGACTCGTCCTCTCTTACCGATTTAATGACGACTTAAGTGTCAACTCGTCATTCTATTGCCAATTTTGTGACGACTTTGGGGGCGACTCGTCACTCTGTTGCCGATTTTGTGACGACTTATACGCCAACTCGTCTTCTGCCACAAAATTATAAGAAAAACCGGGTCAAGACCCGGTTTCCTTTATGCTTAAAAGATACTATTGTCAAAGGGCTTTGCCATCCGGGCAATCATGCTTTGATGCGGAGTTAGATAATGACGGTAATAGAAGATTTGGTCAGAGGTTAAAGTCACCGAATTATACCCCGTACGGTTGGTGAAAATTGACTCATGGTCATACTCATCTACACCAAAAGAAATTGCTTCAGACATATATTGGTTGATGCCTTGATAAGTCACGACGGAAGCCGTATGCACATGGCCTACAAAAATGGCCCGGATATCACTGCTAGCAATTAATTCTGCAAACCCCTGAGGTACCCGTGTACAAATGTCTGGCTCTTCCCATGCCAAGGGATGGTGTTGGATTAAAATACTCCCCTTTTCTGCCGGTTTACTCAACCAAGTTTTCAATTGTTGAAATTGAGCTTCTGAGATTGCGCCTTCATGGTCACCTTCTTGATAAGAATCTAAGATAATAATCCGTAAACCCTTGAACTCATGGCAAGCAATGTAAGACCCCTCAAGATTCATTTCCACTTGCATTCCTTCTGCAAAAGCAGCCCCAGGGTCATGGTTACCGCGGCAAAAGAAATAAGGTAAATCACCCAGATGTTCTTGCCATAAGCTTCGGAATAAACCATAATCACTAGCCTCACCTTCATGACACAAGTCACCAGTTACTATTGCAAAATCATAATCAACTGGATTAATACTGGCTAAAAGGTGGCGAAAACGAATCGTAGGATTATCATAATCAGTAAAAATCCGGTGGGTAAACCAATCTGAAGCGTAATCTTGCCTTAAATGGGTATCGGATAAGTGTAAAAATTTCATGTCATCTAGTCCTTTCCAAATAATAAGATCAAGCCATTTGAATCATTCATGTATTAGAAACTGGAAGTTTTCCGGATAACCTAAATTCACTTGACTCTCATTATCAAAGAAGTGAAGATTTTTGTCATCAAAATCAAGGATGACTGAATCTCCCGCTTGATATTTATCCTCTTCTTCCAAAACAATGAACTCTTGTTGACCTATATTAACAGTTAAAGCAAAGCTTTGACCTAAAAGTTCCCGGTATTTAACCTGGCCTTTAATCCGACCCCGTTCTTGTTTATCAACAATCCGTAAATGTTCTGGCCGAATGCCCATCAGACATGCTCCGGCTTGACTCAAATAGTCAGCCCAACCCGGATCGAGGTCAAAAGCTTGGGTATCAATCCCTACATGGCCTTGCCCTTGGTCTACCTTCAGGATATTCATCCCTGGTGACCCAATAAATTTGGCTGTAAAGACATTGGCCGGTTGATTGTAAACATTATGGGGTGTATCTACCATTTGAATGTCCCCATTATGTAAGACTACAATCCGATGGGCCAAGGTCATGGCTTCCATCTGATCATGAGTCACATAGATAAAGGTTTGTTGATACTTTTCATGAATTTTAACCAATTCCTTACGGGCATCCAAGCGTAAGACCACGTCTAGATTAGATAAAGGTTCATCTAATAAAAAGAAATCAGATTTCTTTACAATGGCTCGAGCTAAGGCCGTTCTCTGTCTCTGACCCCCAGATAACTCCCGCGGATAACGATTTTTTAATTCTGATAAACCTAAGATTGATAAAGCTTCGTCCAAACGGTTTTTGACTTCATCTGCTGGTACACCATTGGCCTTCAAGGCAAAGGTCACGTTTTCTTCAATGGTCATATGGGGATAAAGTGCATAATTTTGAAATACCATGGCAATATCCCTTTGACCTGAAACCAGATCATTTGCCAGCAAGTCTCCTAAATACAAGTCACCCTCCGTAATCGTTTCTAGGCCAGCAATCATCCGTAATAAAGTTGACTTACCTGATCCTGATGGTCCTAATAAAACAATCCGCTCACCCGCTTCAATATCTATATTAATATTTTTTAGCACCGTAACGGGGCCATAGCTTTTTTTGATGTTTTTTAGTTGAATCGATTTACCCATAGTGTCCTCCTACTTGATACCTGATGAGATAAAGGTTGAAATGATATACTTTTGGAAAATGGCATATAAACCTAAAGGTACTGCCATAGTAATTAAAGAGATGGCCATCGCGGTAGTAAAGTTAGTCCCACCTTCAGATGAAATATACATCTGCATGGCTAATGGCAAGGTATAGTTATCAATACTCTTCAAAATAAGGACTGGCCAAATAAATTCGTTCCATGAGGTGATAAAGAACCATATTCCAGTTGATGTGACTGAATGTTTAATCAGCGGAAAAATAATTTTGCGCATAATCAATGGTTGCTTAATATTATCTAAGGTAGCCGCTTCAATTAAAGGGATAGGAATCCCCCGCATGGTTTGGGTTAAGAGAAAGACCCCCATCGCATCTGCAAATTGTGGCAAAATTACCCCTATAATATTATCAATCAGGCCAAATTTAGACATAATAATATAGTTAGGAATCATAGTCACGGTAAAGGGAATAAACATGGTTGAAATAATTAATAGATAGAGCCAACGTTGTCCTTTAATTTTATAGTAGACAAAGGCATAGGACGCGAAAAATGATAATGTAAGCTTCACTAAAGTTACCGTTGTCGCAATAATAAAGGTATTTAACGTAATTTTGACAATGGGAATATTTTCAAAGAGATAGGTAAAGTTCTCAAAAGTAAAGGGCTGGGGAATCAGAGAAAGAACTGTATGGTAAGCCTCTTTCAAAGGCTTAAAAGCATTAGCTATAATAAAGAAAATGGGATAAAGAATAATTAATATCGTCAAGATAAATAAGATATGATAGAGGGTCTGTTTTTTAATTTTCATAATAGACCTTCCTTTCAATAAACTTGAACGTTAATAACAAGAGGATAACGAACATGATTAAGGTCATGACTGAAATTGCAGAGGCTTCCCCTACCTTGAACATTTCAAATGATTTTTGATAGGCATGGTATATCAAGTTGGATGAAGCATAGTTAGGGCCACCCTTGGTAATTATTTTAATTGGGGTAAAGACATATTGGAGCCCTTGAACAATCGCCATGACAAAGACGTAAATCCCTGTAGAAGAAGACATAGGCAAAACAATTTTCCTGAAGATTTTCCAATTAGAAATATTGTCAATTTTGGCCGCATCAATCAATTCCCGATCAATCCCCATAATGGCGGCATACAAAACAATAAAGTTATAACCAAAAACCTTCCATGAAGTAATCAGAGAAATTACGACAACAACTAACCCTTCCTTATTAGTCCACATAGGCATGGTTAGTCCAAAATGACGTAAGACAATGGCTAAAGGACCAGATACCGGATTGAGAATCCAGGTATAGACCATGGCAACCACTACCAAGGAAATCACGGCAGGAATGAAGAAAATTCCGGTATATAACTTTTTAAAACGGACAATAACTACATCCATAATAAAGGCAAAAACATAGGGTAAAATACAAGAGCAGATAACAAAAATGAGAATATAAATAAAGGTATTGACTAAGATTTTTTGGAAATTATTATCGGTTAAGACTTTGATGTAATTATCAAAACCCACAAATTTCTTATTGGGTGATACCATATTCCACTTAAAAAAACTTAGATAAATGGTATAAAGTAAAGGATAAAAAACAAAACAAGTCTGAACCAACAATAACGGAACTAATAATAGATAGCCAACCCCTGAGTGAGTTTTTTTCATAGTTTCTTCTCCTAAAATAAGGGCAATCTCGGTACCAGATATAAAATATAAAAACAATCCACATGGTGAAATGGCTGACAGGCATTAATCGACTGAAAGTAACTTTCGGTAGTCGCTAGCACTGAAATATCAGCCAAAACAAGAAATGTGGATTGTTAACCTGAATAAATTTAACTAGAATAAATCATTAATGGCGTCTTGGGTAGACTTAAGAGTTTCTGCCACGTCAGAACCACCTAAGATACTGTCACGCATATCTAATAACATTTGCTCAGCTTCTAGGCCAGCATCGCCTGGGAATGAAGTCCAAGAAACCATGGCATCCATTTGTTCAATCGCTGGTGTCATCATTTGGTTTTCTTCTAAGAATTTTTTCAAGCCATTTTCAGCTTCAGCCACGTCTTTACGCGGTGGGACATAACCAGTTCCTTCGGTCCATTTAGCCATGGATTCAACGCTATATAAATATTTTAAGAAATCCCAAGTCGCTTTTTTCTTTTCTTCATCTTGTGAAGTAACAGCTAACATAGCCCCACCTGCAGGTAATTTATTTTCCTTTCCTTCCCAAGTTGGTGATTTAATGGCAGTGACAGCAAAGTTGGCATTGCTTTGTACATTATTTCTTTGTGCAATGGTTGTATATAACATGGCTACATTTCCATCGATAAAGCTTTGAATCCCTTGTTCCCAAGTGGTATGTAAGGCTGATTCATCTTTAACAACCATATCTTGGTATACTTGGTAAGCATGGATACCTTCTTCAGAAGCAAAGCTAGCCTTGCCATCAGTCATAATTGCAGCACCGTTTGATTCAAGGAGTGCTTGTTGAGCCCAAGAATCAGCAGGTTCTTGAACATATAAACCAAATTTTCCTGTTTTTTCTTTAATCGTTTTAGAGAATTCTTGAACTTGTTCCCAGGTTTGTGGACCATTTTCATCGAGGCCTGCTTCTTTTAGTAAATCTTTGTTAATGTATAGGACTGGGTTGGAAACAGAATAAGGGATTCCCACATAGCTATCGTCTTTCTTAGCTAAGTTTAATACATTTTCTAAGAAGTTTTTTTCAAAAAAATCTTTGTTATCAGGATCAACTTCTTGCACCAATTGAATTGGATCGGTATATTCAAAGTTTTCTGAGAAATAGTCTTTAAAGGCCCAACCTACTTGAACCACATCTGGGGTTTCACCAGAAGTTACGGCAGCTTGTAAGTTTTGCATTAAACCCTTGTACATATCTGGATTGAAAGTTGCTACGACTTCAACTTCATCCTGCGAAGCATTATAGGCTTCAACTAATTCATTAACGGTTTTTCCACCTTGGGTATCAGCATTAACATGCCAGTAGTTAATTTTAATTTTATCAGCAGCCTCAACTTGATTAACTAATAGAGGACTGGCAGAAGCTAAGATAAGTCCAGCCGATAAAGCTGTGAAAGATTTCAAAACTGTTTGTTTCGACAACATGAAAGATTTCCTCCTAAATATTTATTTACTTACATGTCAAAATTATAAAGCGCCACAGTTTAAATTACTATAATATTTTTGTAAAGTTTATGTAAACAGTAGTGAAACTTTGATGTATAAACAAATTCTTCTTTTTGTAAAAATTATGTAAAGAATAGGATTATATTTGGGTATTATTTCTATCGTTTGTCCAATTAATATTTACAAATAATTTACAATTTGTGATTTTTTAAAACTATATAAATAAATTATACTCAATAATTAATGATACTAACTGATATTCACTTTGATTTTCTATTATATAAGCTTTCATCTCTTTTATCTTTTCTTCAAAATTGATCAAATTAAAGAAGTGGATTCTTTTCTCCTTCCCTTTTTAACGCTTATTTAAGATAACTTTGCACCCGCTCATCACTTTCCAGATTAATTAAGGACCATTTTCTCATAGATTATTCCCCAACATAAAAAATCACCCTCGCTGAATTAGTGAGGGTGATTTACCTTATTCTTATCGATTAATTTTAGTACATACCAGAACGGCCATCATTCAAGTTAATATAAATATTCTTAGATTGGGTATAAGCATCAAGAATCATCTTATGGGTTTCACGGCCGATACCGGAATTCTTATAACCACCAAATGGCGCACCTGCTTCAAAGGCATTATAGGTATTCACCCACATCCGACCTGTCCGAACTCCACGAGCCACCTTGAAGGCAGTATTTAAGTTAGTGGTCCAGATACCACCACCTAGTCCATATTCATTTTCATTGGCCATCCGGATGACATCATCAGCATCTTTAAATTTAATTACGACCCCCACTGGGCCAAAGATTTCTTCTTGAGCAACTACCATATCATTAGTAGATTCCATCAAGGTTGGTTTATAGAAAGCACCCTTAGCTAGGTCACCTTCAGAATAACGTTCACCACCGGTTAAGATTTTAGCGCCTTCTTCTTTACCAATTTTAATATATTTTTCAATGGTTTCAATTTGGTGTTCATTGACTTGGGCACCCATTTGTACCCCATCTTCCCAAGGAAGTCCCACTTTAACTTTTTCGAATTCTGCCACTAATTTTTCCATGAATTCATCATAAATAGATTCTTGGACAAAAATCCGTGAACCAGCTGAACATACTTGACCTTGGTTAAATAAGATACCTAATTGAACGCCTTCAAGGGCTTGATCCATATCCATATCTTCAAAGAAGATATTGGCGGACTTACCACCCAATTCTAGGGTAGCTGGGATTAAGTTTTCTGCAGCAGATAAAGCGATTGACCGACCCACAGCAGTTGAACCAGTAAAGGCTAATTTATCTAAACCTTTATGATGTTGTAAATATTCACCACATTTAGAACCAGAACCTGTCACTATATTAATGACCCCTGCAGGTAAAATATCATTCAAAATTTTACCAAATTCTAAAACCGATAAAGATGTGGATGAAGATGGTTTGAAGACTACAGTATCCCCTGCAGCAATAACTGGAGCTAATTTCCAAGCTGCCATTAAGAATGGAAAGTTCCAAGGTACGATCTGACCTACCACACCAATTGGTTCGCGTAGGACAATTGACATAGTTTGATCGTCTAACATTTTTACAGTATCTTCTTCACCCCGAATGACACCTGCAAAATAACGGAAATGATCAACCGCTAAAGCGATATCTGCATTGGTTGTTTCCCGTAAAGGTTTACCATTATCTAAAGTTTCTAATAAGGCAAAAAACTCTAATTTCTCTTCAAGGCGGTCAGCGATTTCTAATAGATTAGCAGAACGTTCTTTAACTGAAGTCCGGCCCCAAGTCTTAAATGCTTCTTGGGCAGCTTCGACAGCGGCATCTACATCGGCATCTTGTGCGTCAACAATTGTTGCTAAGGCTTCTCCATTAGCTGGATTGTAGGAAGTAATCCGGTCATCGCCGGCTCCATTGGTCCATTCACCGTTAATCAACAACTGATAATCTTTTTCTAGCTTTAAATCTTTAATGTCCATAATCTAATCTCCTTTAATATTTGTTTGAACAAATTTTGTTCGATAGTGTTACTTTACTCTACTATGGAAACAATGTCAATTATTTAACTCACAGTAATGGAGGTTTCTTGCAAATTAATTTGCACCAACTATTCTGGTAAAAAATCTTGTTTTCACTTTCAAATCTAGGGGTGAATTCAAAGAAATCAGATCAGCAATTTATTCTCAGTTAGTAGCATCACACCCTGCAATCCAGCAATTCAGCATGATCTCCCTAAATTATCCATCTACCCTATTTAACCAAGCACCAGAAGAAAAAGCGGGCCAAAAGGGGCTGTAAACTAGGGATTTAATTCCTAAAAAAAATATCAGCATGATTAAGTGTTTTTGTGCTAAAAATAGCATAAAAATCTAGTTATCCGCATAAAAACTGGACTTATCACACTTTATCAAGGTCAAAACCACTCAATTTACTACTAATTTACTACTTATGAATGAGCTTTGATACGACGATTTATCCTTGAAAAGTGAAGATATAAAGATACTTCCAATAAAATTTGAATATTTAATAGGTAGACACTTCAAAAAATGAGGTGTCTATTTTTTTACCCGATTTTGAAAGGAAGTGAACTTATGAAAACAAAAAATCAAGAATCAAAAGGTCGTTCCCCACTCTTTAAGACCATCAAACATTCATTCAGCCAATAAAAAAGAAAGGATAGGTAAAAATATGGAACTTAAATTTGTGATTCCCAACATGGAAAAAACATTCGGCAATTTAGAATTTGCTGGCGAGGATAAAGTCGTTCAGCGAAGAATCAACGGACGGCTAACTGTCTTATCAAGAAGCTATAATCTCTATTCTGATGTTCAAAGAGCAGATGATATTGTGGTGGTGCTTCCTGCTGAAGCTGGCGAAAAACATTTCGGCTTTGAGGAACGTGTGAAGTTAGTCAATCCACGTATTACCGCAGAGGGCTACAAAATCGGCACTCGTGGTTTTACAAATTACCTTTTACATGCTGACGACATGATAAAAGAATAAAGAAAGAGAGGAAAAATGATGAGATTAGCAAATGGCATTGTATTAGATAAAGACACGACTTTTGGAGAATTGAAATTCTCTGCTCTACGTCGTGAAGTGAGAATCCAAAATGAAGACGGGTCGGTTTCAGATGAAATCAAGGAACGTACCTATGACTTAAAATCCAAAGGACAAGGACGCATGATTCAAGTAAGTATTCCTGCCAGCGTGCCTTTGAAAGAGTTTGATTATAACGCACGGGTGGAACTTATCAATCCCATTGCGGACACCGTTGCTACTGCCACCTATCAAGGAGCAGATGTTGACTGGTATATCAAGGCAGACGATATTGTGCTGACAAAGGATTCTAGTTCATTCAAAGCTCAACCACAAGCAAAGAAAGAACCGACACAAGACAAATAGTCGCTAGGTAGAAAGGAGACTTTTTCGCATGAAACAGCGTGGTAAAAGGATTCGCCCATCTGGTAAAGATTTAGTCTTTCATTTTACGATAGCGTCACTCCTGCCTGTTTTCCTGCTGGTTGTCGGACTGTTTCATGTGAAGACAATCCAGCAGATCAACTGGCAGGATTTTAACCTATCACAAGCAGATAAGATTGACATTCCCTATTTAATTATCAGTTTCAGTGTCGCAATTCTTATCTGCTTGCTGGTAGCGTTTGTATTCAAACGGGTTCGCTATGATACGGTTAAACAACTTTACCACCGTCAAAAACTGGCAAAGATGATACTTGAAAACAAGTGGTATGAATCTGAACAGGTCAAAACAGAGGGTTTCTTTAAAGATAGTGCTGGTCGTACAAAGGAAAAGATAACCTACTTCCCTAAAATGTATTATCGACTTAAAAATGGCTTGATACAGATACGGGTGGAAATCACGCTGGGAAAATATCAAGACCAACTCTTACACTTGGAAAAGAAATTAGAGAGTGGCTTGTACTGTGAGCTGACGGATAAAGAGTTAAAGGATTCCTATGTGGAATATACTTTGCTCTATGACACCATAGCCAGTCGTATTTCTATTGATGAAGTAGAAGCTAAAGATGGTAAACTTCGCTTAATGAAAAACGTATGGTGGGAATATGATAAGCTCCCTCATATGTTGATTGCTGGTGGTACAGGTGGCGGTAAAACTTACTTTATACTGACACTGATTGAAGCCTTGCTTCATACAGATTCAAAACTGTATATTCTTGACCCGAAAAATGCTGATCTTGCGGACTTAGGTTCTGTGATGGCAAATGTCTACTATAGAAAAGAAGACTTGCTTTCTTGCATTGAAACATTCTATGAAGAAATGATGAAACGTAGTGAGGAAATGAAGCAGATGAAGAACTATAAGACTGGCAAAAATTATGCTTACTTAGGTCTCCCGGCACACTTCTTAATCTTTGATGAATACGTCGCTTTCATGGAAATGCTGGGAACAAAAGAAAACACCGCAGTTATGAATAAGCTGAAACAGATTGTCATGTTAGGTCGTCAAGCTGGCTTCTTTCTAATACTGGCTTGTCAACGTCCAGACGCAAAATATTTAGGCGACGGAATCCGTGATCAGTTTAATTTCAGAGTGGCTTTAGGTCGTATGTCTGAAATGGGCTATGGCATGATGTTTGGCAGTGACGTACAAAAGGATTTCTTCTTAAAGCGAATCAAAGGTCGTGGCTATGTTGATGTAGGAACAAGTGTCATATCAGAGTTTTATACTCCCCTTGTACCAAAAGGATATGATTTCTTGGAGGAAATTAAAAAGTTATCCAACAGCAGACAGTCCACGCAGGCGACGTGCGAAGCGGAAGTCGCAGGTGTGGACTGATCTTGCTGGCTGGTGTGGCAATAGCCACGCCAGCACTTAACCCCCCGTATCTAACAGGGGGGTACAAATCGACAGGAAACAGTCAAAAAAACATTAGAAAATCATTTGGTTACAAGGGATTTACAAAATTTCAGCGTATGTCAAATGGGCTTTAAAAGTTGACATACGCCTTTTTGATTGGAGGGATTTTTACTGAATGAACAAACTTGGTTACAGCATTTAAAAGAAAAACGCTTGGCTTATGGACTATCTCAAAACCGTTTAGCTGTTGCGACTGGTATTACAAGGCAGTATCTAAGCGATATTGAAACAGGAAAAGTCAAGCCATCAGAGGATTTACAGCAGTCCCTTTGGGAAGCTCTGGAACGCTTCAATCCCGACGCTCCCCTTGAAATGCTGTTTGATTATGTAAGAATTCGCTTTCCGACAACAGACGTACAGCAGGTGGTCGAAAACATCTTACAACTGAAACTGTCCTATTTTCTTCATGAGGACTATGGTTTCTATTCTTATTCAGAGCATTATGCTTTAGGCGACATATTCGTCCTTTGCTCCCATGAACTGGACAAAGGAGTTCTGGTGGAATTGAAAGGTCGTGGGTGCAGACAATTTGAAAGCTATCTTCTGGCACAACAAAGAAGCTGGTATGAGTTCTTTATGGACGTTTTGGTGGCTGGCGGTGTGATGAAACGCCTTGACCTTGCCATTAACGATAAGACAGGGATTTTAAATATCCCTGTACTCACTGAAAAGTGCCAACAGGAAGAATGTATCTCCGTCTTCCGCAGTTTTAAAAGCTATCGCAGTGGCGAACTGGTACGCAAAGAGGAAAAGGAATGTATGGGAAACACCCTCTATATCGGTTCATTACAAAGTGAAGTTTATTTCTGTATCTATGAAAAGGACTACGAGCAGTACAAGAAAAATGATATTCCCATTGAAGACGCAGAAGTAAAAAACCGTTTTGAGATTCGATTGAAAAATGAGCGTGCCTATTATGCAGTCCGTGATTTACTCGTCTATGACAATCCAGAGCATACCGCCTTTAAAATTATCAATCGGTATATCCGTTTTGTAGATAAAGACGATTCCAAACCTCGTTCTGATTGGAAACTGAATGAAGAATGGGCTTGGTTTATTGGGAACAATCGTGAACGATTAAAACTAACCACAAAACCAGAGCCTTACTCCTTCCAAAGGACGCTGAACTGGCTATCTCATCAAGTTGCCCCGACCTTAAAGGTTGCGATTAAACTTGATGAAATCAACCAGACGCAGGTTGTAAAAGACATTCTCGACCATGCGAAACTGACAGACCGACACAAGCAGATTTTGAAGCAACAGTCAGTAAAAGAACAGGACGTGATAACAACAAAAAAATAACTCAAATACAAATTCATTGAATATAGAGAGGAGAACATTTTTATGAATTTTGGACAAAACCTTTATAACTGGTTTCTATCAAACGCTCAATCACTGGTGCTTTTAGCAATCGTTGTGATTGGCTTGTATCTTGGCTTCAAGCGTGAGTTTAGCAAACTGATTGGCTTTTTAATTATTGCGATTATTGCGGTTGGCTTAGTCTTCAACGCTGCTGGAGTAAAAGACATTTTACTAGAGCTATTCAATCGCATTATTGGTGCTTAAATAAAACCGTTCTTTTGTGGAATATAAGTGGTTTTCTTATGTTCCGCAAAGGAATGGTACACCAAACGAAGTGCGGTAGGGATTTTTGAATCTCTACAAAGAAAGGACGTGAATATATGGACGATATGCAAGTCTATATTGCGAATTTAGGCAAATACAATGAGGGCGAATTGGTCGGTGCGTGGTTTACCTTTCCCATTGACTTTGAGGAAGTCAAAGAGAAAATCGGCTTGAATGATGAATATGAGGAATACGCCATTCATGACTACGAGTTACCCTTTACGGTTGACGAATACACTTCCATTGGCGAACTCAATCGACTATGGGAAATGGTATCGGAATTACCCGAAGAATTACAATCGGAGCTATCTGCTCTGCTCACTCATTTTTCAAGCATTGAAGAACTAAGCGAACATCAAGAGGATATTATCATTCATTCCGATTGTGATGATATGTATGACGTGGCACGCTACTACATTGAAGAAACGGGTGCTTTAGGCGAAGTACCAGCTAGTCTTCAAAACTATATTGATTATCAAGCCTATGGTCGGGATTTAGACCTTTCAGGAACGTTTATCTCAACCAATCATGGGATTTTTGAAATCGTCTATTAAATCTGTCGGTACATTACTACTGGCAGATTTTCTATTTTACGGGGTGGCTCAATCAGCTACCCCTATTTTTTATGAAAGGATTGATTACATGAAGAAAATACGAAGCTATACCAGTATCTGGTCTGTGGAAAAGGTACTGTATTCTATCAATGATTTTAGACTTCCGTTTCCCATAACCTTTACGCAAATGACATGGTTTGTCGTGTCACTCTTTGCAGTGATGATACTTGGCAACTTGCCCCCTCTTTCCATGATAGAGGGAGCATTTCTCAAATACTTTGGGATTCCTGTGGCTTTCACATGGTTTATGTCTACAAAAACTTTTGATGGTAAAAAGCCTTATGGATTTTTGAAGTCTGTCATTGCTTATGCACTGCGACCAAAGCTGACCTATGCAGGAAAAAAAGTAACGCTTGGCAGAAACCAGCCACAAGAAGCCATTACAGCAGTTAGGAGTGAATTTTATGGCATATCCAATTAAATACATTGAAAACAATCTCGTCTGGAATAAAGACGGGGAATGTTATGCTTACTATGAGCTTGTTCCTTACAATTACTCATTTCTAAGTCCAGAACAGAAAATACAAGTGCATGATTCTTTCAGACAGCTTATCGCACAAAATCGTGATGGCAAAATTCATGCTTTACAAATCAGTACAGAATCCAGCATACGTTCTGCACAAGAGCGTTCCAAAAATGAAGTCACTGGCAAGCTCAAAGCGGTTGCCTATGACAAAATCGACCAACAGACAGACGCTTTAATATCCATGATTGGCGAAAATCAAGTGAACTACCGTTTCTTTATCGGCTTTAAGTTGCTTCTCAACGATCAGGAGTTTTCTATGAAAAGTCTTACCGTTGAAGCAAAAAATGCTTTGTCTGATTTTGTCTATGATGTGAACCATAAGCTGATGGGCGATTTTGTTAGTATGAGTAATGATGAAATCCTGCGTTTTCAGAAGATGGAAAAGCTCTTAGAAAATAAAATCTCTCGTCGTTTCAAAATCCGCAGGTTAGATAAGGACGACTTCGGCTATCTGATTGAACACCTTTACGGACAGACAGGCACTGCCTATGAAGAGTATGAGTACCATCTATCAAAGAAAAAGCTGGATAATGAAACGCTGATTAAATACTATGACTTGATTAAGCCTACTCGCTGTTTGGTGGAAGAAAAACAGCGATATTTGAAAATCCAGCAGGAAGATGAAACCGTCTATGTAGCTTACTTTACCATTAACAGCATTGTCGGAGAACTGGACTTCCCGTCCTCTGAAATCTTCTACTACCAGCAACAGCAATTTACATTCCCGATTGATACGTCAATGAATGTGGAAATTGTAGCGAATCGTAAAGCCCTATCTACTGTCCGCAATAAAAAGAAAGAACTGAAAGACTTGGATAACCACGCTTGGCAAAGTGATAATGAAACCAGCTCCAATGTGGCGGAAGCTCTGGAAAGTGTGAATGAGCTGGAAACCAATTTAGACCAAAGCAAGGAATCTATGTACAAGCTGTCTTATGTGGTAAGGGTATCAGCAAATGATCTTGACGAACTCAAACGTCGTTGTAATGAAGTGAAAGATTTTTATGACGATTTAAGCGTAAAACTGGTACGACCATTTGGGGATATGCTCGGCTTACATGAAGAATTTTTACCTGCCAGCAAGCGTTATATGAATGATTATATTCAATACGTGACCTCTGATTTCCTCGCTGGTTTAGGTTTTGGTGCTACTCAAATGCTGGGGGAAAATGAGGGGATTTATGTTGGCTACAGCTTAGATACTGGACGCAATGTCTATCTGAAACCTGCTCTTGCCAGTCAAGGGGTTAAGGGTTCAGTAACCAATGCGTTAGCGTCGGCTTTTGTTGGTTCGCTGGGTGGTGGTAAATCCTTTGCGAATAACCTTATCGTCTATTATGCGGTGCTTTATGGGGCACAAGCAGTGATTGTAGACCCAAAAGCAGAACGTGGCAGATGGAAAGAAACCTTGCCAGAGATTTCCCATGAAATCAATATCGTCACTCTGACTTCTGATGAGAAAAACAAAGGCTTACTTGACCCTTATGTGATTATGAAAAATCCCAAAGATTCTGAATCACTGGCTGTTGATATTCTGACATTCCTTACGGGGATTTCCTCTCGTGATGGGGAACGCTTCCCAATCCTTAGAAAAGCCATTCGTGCAGTAACCAATAGTGAAGTACGAGGGTTGATGAAAGTGATTGAGGAATTACGGGTTGAGAATACGCCACTAAGTACCAGTATAGCCGACCATATCGAAAGTTTTACAGACTATGACTTTGCACATTTATTATTCAGTAATGGTTATGTGGAGCAGTCTATCAGCTTAGAAAAACAACTGAACATTATACAGGTTGCGGACTTGGTACTTCCCGACAAGGAAACTTCCTTTGAGGAATATACCACTATGGAGCTTTTATCCGTTGCTATGCTGATTGTCATTAGTACCTTTGCTTTAGACTTTATCCATACAGACCGAAGCATTTTCAAGATTGTAGATTTAGACGAAGCATGGAGCTTTTTACAGGTAGCACAAGGAAAAACACTATCTATGAAGCTGGTTCGGGCTGGTCGTGCTATGAACGCTGGGGTATATTTCGTGACCCAAAATACAGACGACCTCTTAGATGAAAAACTGAAAAATAACCTCGGCTTAAAATTTGCATTTCGTTCCACTGACCTTAACGAGATTAAAAAGACCTTAGCCTTTTTTGGTGTAGACCCAGAGGACGAAAACAATCAGAAGCGATTGCGTGATTTGGAAAACGGGCAATGCCTTATCAGTGATTTATATGGTCGTGTCGGTGTGATACAGTTCCACCCTGTATTTGAAGAACTGCTCCATGCCTTTGATACCAGACCACCTGTGCGAAAAGAGGTGTAAATGTGAAACCATCAATAGTAAACAGAATAAAATCAAACTGGACGCTGAAACGTCTAGGTAAAGTGGCAATGACAGTGGCTTTCACACTTGTGATTGCCATTTTTCTTTTAGCCATGCTGGGAACGGTGGTTCAAGCTGCGGGCTTGGTAGATGATACGGTCAATGTGGCAAATGAATACAGCCGATACCCACTTGAAAACTATCAACTGGATTTTTATGTGGATAATAGCTGGGGCTGGCTTCCGTGGAACTGGTCGGACGGGATTGGAAAACAGGTCATGTATGGACTATATGCCATTACCAATTTTATTTGGACAATCAGTTTGTATGTTTCCAATGCGACAGGTTACTTAGTACAGGAAGCCTATTCCTTAGACTTCATTTCCGCTACAGCAGATTCCATTGGTAAGAATATGCAGACCTTAGCTGGTGTGAGTGCAAACGGATTTTCAACAGAGGGTTTCTATGTTGGATTCCTCTTACTCTTGATTTTGGTTCTTGGGGTTTATGTTGCCTATACGGGACTGATAAAGAGAGAAACCACAAAGGCAATTCATGCCATTATGAATTTTGTGCTGGTGTTTATCCTATCGGCTTCCTTTATTGCCTACGCTCCCGACTACATTAAAAAAATCAATGACTTTTCATCAGACATCAGTAATGCCAGTTTATCACTTGGCACGAAGATTGTCATGCCCCATTCCGATAGTCAAGGCAAGGACAGCGTGGACTTAATCAGAGATAGCCTGTTTTCCATACAGGTTCAGCAACCGTGGCTACTGCTTCAATACAACAGTTCAGACATTGAAAGTATCGGTATTGACCGTGTGGAAAGCCTGCTCTCCACCAGCCCAGATTCCAACAATGGCGAAGACAGAAAAAAATTGTTGCGGAAGAAATTGAAGACAGAAGCAATACCAATCTAACCATTACAAAGACCATTAACCGTTTAGGTACAGTCTTCTTCCTATTTGTCTTCAATATTGGGATTTCCATATTTGTATTCCTATTAACAGGAATCATGATTTTCTCGCAGGTACTTTTTATCATCTATGCTATGTTTCTGCCTGTGAGCTTTATTTTAAGCATGATTCCATCATTTGATGGTATGTCAAAACGAGCCATAACAAAGCTCTTTAATACCATTTTGACACGAGCTGGAATCACATTGATTATTACGACAGCATTTAGTATTTCAACCATGCTCTATACCTTATCGGCTGGTTATCCGTTCTTTTTGATTGCTTTTCTACAGATTGTGACCTTTGCAGGAATCTACTTCAAGCTGGGCGATTTAATGAGTATGTTTTCTCTACAGAGTAACGATTCTCAAAGTGTGGGAAGTCGTGTGATGAGAAAACCTCGTATGCTTATGCACGCTCACATGCACCGTCTACAGCGGAAACTTGGACGTTCCATGACTACTCTAGGGGCTGGGTCTGCCATTGTTACAGGTAAAAAAGGACAGTCGGGTTCGGGGAGTTCTGCAAGGACACAAGCAGATCACTCCCGACCAGACGGAAAGGAAAAATCAACACTTGGAAAACGTATCGGTCAAACCATCGGTACAGTAGCTGATACCAAAGACAGAATGGTAGACACTGCTAGTGGTTTGAAAGAACAGGTTAAAGATTTGCCGACCAATGCAAGATATGCAGTATATCAAGGAAAATCCAAAGTAAAAGAGAATGTCCGTGATTTAACCAGTAGTATTTCTCAAACCAAAGCGGACAGAGCCAGTGGACGCAAGGAACAGCAGGAACAAAGGCGAAAAACCATTGCGAAGCGTCGCTCTGAAATGGAACAGGTCAAACAGAAAAAACAGCCTGCTTCTTCTGTTCATGAAAGACCGACTACAAGACAAGAACAATATCATGATGAACAGACCTCAAAACAGTCTAATATTCAGACTTCATATAAGGAATCTCAACAAGCCAAACAAGAGCGTCCAGCAGTTAAGTCCGATTTTTCAAGTCCAAAAGTGGAACGCCAAGGCAATACCGTTCAAGAAAAAACCGTTCAAAAGCCAGCAACTTCAACCACTACAGCAGATAGAACTTCACAACGTCCAATCACAAAAGAACGTCCGTCTACTGTTCAAAGAGTACCACTACAAAATACAAGAAGTAGACCACCAATCAAAACCGCCACCATTAAGAAAGTCGGTAAGAAACCATGAAGTTGAAAACTTTAGTGATTGGTGGTTCTGGATTATTCTTGATGGTCTTCTCACTGCTTCTGTTTGTTGCCATTTTATTTTCAGATGAACAGGACAGCGGAATTTCCAATATTCATTATGGAGGTGTGAATGTTTCCGCAGAAGTGCTGGCTCATAAGCCTATGGTAGAAAAATATGCCAAAGAATATGGCGTTGAAGAATATGTCAACATACTTCTTGCGATTATACAGGTGGAATCGGGCGGTACTGCGGAAGATGTTATGCAGTCCTCGGAATCCCTCGGTCTTCCACCTAATTCATTGAGTACAGAAGAATCCATTAAGCAAGGTGTGAAGTATTTCAGTGAATTATTAGCCAGTAGCGAAAGGCTCAGTGTAGATTTAGAATCGGTTATCCAGTCCTACAATTATGGTGGTGGTTTCTTAGGGTATGTGGCTAATCGTGGAAATAAATATACCTTTGAACTGGCTCAAAGTTTCTCAAAAGAGTATTCAGGTGGCGAAAAAGTGTCTTACCCCAATCCCATAGCCATACCTATCAATGGGGGCTGGCGATACAACTATGGCAATATGTTTTATGTGCAACTGGTAACGCAGTATCTTGTCACAACAGAGTTTGATGATGATACGGTACAAGCCATCATGGACGAAGCACTGAAATATGAGGGCTGGCGATACGTTTACGGTGGAGCTTCCCCGACTACTTCTTTTGATTGTAGCGGACTGACACAATGGACGTATGGAAAAGCTGGAATTAACTTACCACGAATCGCACAACAGCAATATGATGTGACCCAGCATATCCCACTATCGGAAGCACAAGCTGGCGATTTGGTTTTCTTTCATTCTACCTATAACGCTGGCTCTTATATTACTCATGTTGGGATATACCTTGGCAATAACCGTATGTTTCATGCAGGCGACCCAATCGGTTATGCCGACTTAACAAGCCCCTACTGGCAACAGCATTTAGTGGGAGCAGGACGAATCAAACAATGAGAAAGGAAGATTTAATGATGAAATTTAGAAAAAATCAGAATAAAGAAAAACAGATACCAAAGGAAAAGAAACCTCGTGTCTATAAGGTCAATCCTCATAAAAAGGTTGTGATTGCCTTGTGGGTACTTTTAGGGCTTAGTTTCAGCTTTGCGATATTCAAGCACTTTACAGCTATAGATACTCATACTATTCACGAAACAACTATCATAGAAAAGGAATACGTTGATACTCATCATGTAGAAAATTTTGTAGAGAACTTTGCGAAAGTCTACTATTCATGGGAGCAATCCGATAAGTCCATTGATAATCGAATGGAAAGTCTAAAAGGCTATCTGACAGATGAACTTCAAGCTCTCAATGTTGATACAGTACGCAAAGATATTCCTGTATCGTCTTCTGTAAGAGGATTTCAGATATGGACGGTAGAGCCAACTGGCGACAATGAGTTTAATGTAACCTACAGTGTAGACCAGCTCATTACAGAGGGAGAAAATACAAAGACCGTCCACTCTGCTTATATAGTGAGTGTCTATGTAGATGGTTCTGGAAATATGGTACTGGTTAAGAATCCGACCATTACCAACATACCTAAGAAATCAAGTTATAAACCAAAAGCCATTGAAAGTGAGGGGACGGTTGATTCCATTACAACCAATGAAATCAATGAGTTTTTAACGACGTTCTTCAAGCTCTATCCTACAGCGACAGCCAGTGAACTTTCCTACTATGTGAATGACGGGATATTAAAACCAATCGGAAAAGAGTACATCTTTCAAGAACTGGTAAATCCTATTCACAATCGTAAGGATAATCAAGTCACGGTATCGCTGACAGTGGAGTATATCGACCAGCAGACCAAAGCAACGCAGGTATCTCAATTTGATTTGGTACTTGAAAAGAACGGGAGTAATTGGAAGATTGTAAAATAACAAATATTGGTACATGATTACAGATACTTTGTAATCATGTACTCTTTTTGATAAAAAATTGGAGATTCCTTTACAAATATGCTCTTACGTGCTATTATTTAAGTGACTATTTAAAAGGAGTTAATAAATATGCGGCAAGGTATTCTTAAATAAACTGTCAATTTGATAGCGGGAACAAATAATTAGATGTCCTTTTTTAGGAGGGCTTAGTTTTTTGTACCCAGTTTAAGAATACCTTTATCATGTGATTCTAAAGTATCCAGAGAATATCTGTATGCTTTGTATACCTATGGTTATGCATAAAAATCCCACGTGATAAAAGTATTTAATTACTACT